>JAYENH010000067.1:0-5614 GCA_034721995.1 Bacteroidota bacterium | reverse complement strand
GCGCTCGAATGCATCGGGCGGGTCTTGCAAGTTCCACTGAAGTAGTGTCGAAAGTTTTCCGTGTTGTGGGTTTGGAAAAGTATTAACGTTATCGACTACTTCCAAATCAAGTTCTCCATTTGTTCCTTCGTAGCGGGTGGCCATATAAAAAATCATACGTGCCACATCGCCTTTTACTTCATCGCGTGGCTCCCACGAATTGGCATCGGAATAACAACCCGTAGGAACACCGGCATCGTAATACTCACTTCCGCCATTATCGAAATCTTTATAGCTACGTGCCGAATTTACTGTGTTATCGACCGGCCTAATGGAATGGCCATCGGTACCAGGCCCGGGATCTGTACCAAAACCCCCGTGTGATTTTGCCCAAACATGCTCGCGGTTCCAATGATTGAGGGAATCCATAACTGAGGCAAAATTTGCTTTAGGAATTGACCATCCGGTATAAAACAAAACTATGTTATCGGGATTAGCAGGATCTTCGTCTGAGTTTTTCAGGATTTGCTTAACCGTGCTGTAATGATAGCTTATATGGCCATCAACAATGTTGTGCAATGCCGATTTTAGTGTTGTGCCACTTAGCCCTTCTGTGCCATTGTAATAATCCAATGGTTGTGCAAACAGGCTCATTCCCGTTAAAAGTATTCCTATCAGGATTAAATTCTTTTTCATGTGTTTTATAGTTTACTCCCGCAGATTACGTTGATATACGCAAATGTTCTTTTACTTGTATATATACTTATGTGTAAATCAGCAACCTGAGGTTATTATTATTACTTTTTAATTAATAATAGTTAGTGTTTTATTTGCTTACATTGATATTTTTATTGATGTTGTAAATCTCCTGCCAAGTCCCATAAAAACCGTTGCGCCTTTAGCATCGAAGGTTTTAGATGGCACCGGATGATATGTGTCATTATTGATAGCATCAGAAATATATAACTCGTCTAATACATTTAAAACATTAAAACCCCAACTGACAATATAGCCATCCATTCGCTTTTTATATCCTATGTGAATATCAAAAACGCCATAATCAGGAGTTTCCCAACTATCAATAGGTTTTTCAAGAGTTCTTAAGTCATCAGGATTAAAATAGGCAAAATACCTGTCGAACCAGGTATATTTACCTTTTATATAAAAGCCTTTAATTGGTTGGTATCGCAGGCTTGCCCCAATTTGTGTTTGTGCAGCATCGCTAACATGTACTCCCTTTGCATCAAAAGTAAAAGTATCGACCATGCTACCTGCATCATTAAATACATATACTAAAGCATTTGAATTCCATTTCCAATCGCCTAATGATATTAATCCTTCCAGATTGAGTTGAGGCAAAATCTTATATACAAAATCAAACTCAACTCCTTTGTGCAGGGCAGAAATCCCATTTATATAACCTGTAAAAGAATCGTCCTGATTATTCCCTTCGACCTTAAAAGGTTGTGCTGGTTTGTTTTTCCAATTTGTATAATATAAATTCAGGTTGGTTGAAAAAATGCGGCTTTTATATGAATGTCCCAACTCGAAAGCAGTAACTTTTTCGTTTTCAATTCTTTTTAGAATTTGGTTATCCTGGCCAATTACATTGTTAAACCGTGCCGCTTTCGACAAAAAACCTGTGTTGAAAAAAACATTCATGTGCTCGGTAAGATTGTAGTTGGCTCCTGTTTTTATTGTAAAACCGGGTATCCATTTCCAGTCGGTTTGGGCAGTTCGCGATTCCGGCGAATTTACAGTATAAGCAGTTCCATTATAAATAACCGTGTCTTCAACGTATTGATGGTTTCCGGTTTTAACATATCCAAGTGCCCTAAACATGGTAGTATCAGGTAAAACCAAATCTTTTGGGGCAAAATAGTCAACTCTTTTGTACCCGCTCATCGAAGTTGAAAAATTAATAAACCCACTTAAATTATCTTTTGAGTATTCGCCTTGTGCAAATATGCCACTCCAGCGAACAAGGCCATCGTTATGATAATATATTTTATCGCCAAGCTTACGTTCAGTATTTGCTGTGTTGTTATTGTTAATAGAAATCCCTTTGTATTCATCATAATAAAATAAACCACCGAGCATATCATATAATTCACGATAATGCTCTCCTTTATATGATCTCAGGTCGAGTCCTCCTGAGAAATCGAAATAATCGTTGAGCCGATAGTTTAGCGTTGACAATAAACCGTACCAATTATGATTATTGATTGACGAATATAAATGTGTGGTGGTTTGTTGAAGACCGGTAAAAGGACTTTCGATTACCTGATTATTATATGCTGTTTGCAAATCTACCTGATAATCATCAGTCATACTTAAACTGTTTTTTAGCCCTGTCCCTCCACCGGTGCCAAGCGAAGCATAAACAATATTTGACAGATGAAGTTTTTCATTTATAGTCCAAAAATGTTTTAGGCTGATTTGTGGTTTATGGTAATAGTTGGTTTTTGTATTTACCTTATTAACTTTTGCATGAATAGTATCGCCATATTCATCAAGCGACCACCTTTCGAGATAACCCCAATGTTCGTTATATTCACGACCTAGATTCACTGCGGGTGGTTCTGTGTACAAAGTATCATCTCCAATCAAATTATCGGCATAAGCCTTGTTCCAGGTAGCAATTGGATTTGTATATGACCGTTGACCGTGCTTTTGCGGGGCTCCCAGCACACTAAATGTAATCAAATGGTCTTTTATTTTTTTATCAAGCCTTACAAAATAGAACCAGCCTTCGGTCCATGCTTGTTGAAAATGACCATCTCCTTTTTTATAAGACCCGGCCAGACTTATACTCCAGTCGTTTTTTAATTTCCCCGATGAATAACCAATGGAAGTTCTGGTAAAACTATTACTCCCTATTTCTTGTTTGAAATTGAAATTTTGCTTGGCTTCATAGCCTTTCGATAAAATATTCAATGTTCCGCCAACCGATGGTAAAGCAAGTTTCGATGCACTCAAACCTCTTTGAATTTGTATGCTTCGTGTAACAGCATCAAGCCCAAACCAGTTCGACCAATACACCCAACCATTTTCCATATCATTTACAGGTATACCATCAAGCATTACGGCTATATTTCTCTGATCGAAACCACGGATTGTAATCCTGGCATCACCATCCCCACCACCTTGTTGAGTGGCATACACACCCGGCGTAGAATTTAATATCATTGGGATATCCTGCGAAGCTAATTCTTCTTCAATTTTAGCCGGAAGGATATTGGTGAAAGCAATTGGTGTTTGGCGGGCTATAGCTACATCTGCAACAATTTGCACCTCATCGATAACCTGAGTTTGCAAACGAAAATTGAGGTATAAGGTTTTTCCTGTAGCCGAAATGGTTTTGTTCTGTGTCTTGAAACCAACATAAGAAATTTGCAAATTGTATTTGCCATTTGAAATCGAAAAGCTATACTTGCCATCAAGGTCGGTAACTGTGCCCAAACCTGATTTTGCAAGAACATTGGCACCAATCAGTAGTTCTCCGGTTTCATAATCGGTAATTACTCCCTTAATTGTAGTGTTTTGAGCAATTAACTGAAAACTGATTATGAGTATAAACAAAAATGTAAAAATCCTCTTCATCGCATTGTGATTTAACAAAAGAAGGCATTTTAAAGATGTAACTCTTCAAAATACCTTCTTTATAATATTTTGTAATTTCTGATTATTTGATCAAAATTTTGCGTGTAACAGTGCTTTTGTCGCTAAAGTTAACTTTAACAAAATATAACCCGGCATGTGGCTTGTCCATGTCAATTTCCATTTTTCCGAATGCAACATCCTGCTCCCTTTTAAAAACAACCTGACCGAGCGAGTTATATACTACAACCGATTCGAAAACATTGCTGGCCTGAACCATGAATTTCCCATCGGTTGAGGGGTTTGGAAAGAATACAATGCGTGGGGTATGAGTAAAATTCTCATTAATTGATACTGTGTTCCCACAATCACAAGTATGCGAACCAAGGCTGTCAAATGTGTTTCGTGGCAAAGAGTCCCATTCGGTAGTAGCATTAAACTCATTGGGGTTTAGGTGTACACCTTCTTTTATTGTAGGCTTACGAATAAGGGTTTGATCTTTAGTCCACAATCTCCACCATTCGCCTATATCGGTATAACCGGAACTTGGATCGTCTGTCCAGCCATATCCAGGGTCTTCTCCAACTTTTCCAATAATATCAAGAATTGTCCCATCACTGATTTTCTCAAGAGTAACAGCATCGTTTCCATTGAAATACATCATTTTGTTCTGTTCGTAAACAGGACAAAGAAAAATATCTGCCAATGCCCGTAATTCGTCAAAAACTATTGTATCCATGCCGGTACCGGTAGGATCTTGCTTGTCGAGAACTATAACAATAACACTATGAGCATTTAAAACTCCGCCAGGAGCTAAACCAACATAGTTAGGCGAAGTACCACCATTTGAGTATCGAGACATTTGATAATCAGATAAGTCAATAGTACTGCCGGTTGGGTTGTAAACTTCAAGAGCTTTGTTGTTATGTGAACCTTCAACATATTCTGAAAAAAACAGATCGGAACAATCCTGCGCCATCATAAACGAAAAGATAAACAAAGCGAAAAATAATAGTAAAAACTTCTTCATAATTTTAGTGTATTTTAATTCGTAATTCAATTGATTTCTGTATAAATTTTATGCTTTACAATATTACTACTTTTTCTTGGAACAAAAAGAGAAATTGGCATTTTTCATTTCATAGTTTACTCTTTACCCAAAATTGACACTAATTTCTCAGGAGTAACTTGCTTTTTGTGGTTTATGAAAAATGCCGGCATTTGTATATATCTGTAATTATGGATGGCAAAACCTAAAAAATTTCAAGAATATTCATTAAAGTTTTAGTTTGTCGTTTTCAACCGCGCCAAGTAAACGTTTTAATATCCGCCTAAATACACGGTTTTTAATTTTTCCCAAATCATTTTTTTCAACCGGAAAATCTAAATACCGTTCGTCCCCTTTTTCGCGGTACCATGGAGTGAATAAACTCAACAACCGGGTTATAGTGTTTTTTAAATCTTTCGGGAGTTCGTCTATTTGAATAAACCATGCTTCATGTGTGAGCAGTTCAACAAATTCGTCCTTTTTGCCAAGATACTCTGTTTTGCTTAAAACATCTATATATTGAGAGTTTCTTTTTAAAACACAAGGAAGATTCTTATTAAAGGTTTTCTCGATTAAATAAATTGTTTTTAAGGGTAAATATTTTTTTTCTTCACCTTTACCGGTTTTGATTACACTTATGTTTTTATATTTCTCGGCAAGATATTTCCGAAAACGTCCGATGGCCGGTGCAAATGGCGATTTCTGGACTTCAATAATTACCTTATCATAAGATTCGCTGCCATCGTTGTTAATTGTTTTAATATGTGCAACATAATCTAAATGCTGAATTTCGAGCCTGGCATATTTTACGCTTACTTTTGTCGACGTTTGTTCTTGTGGTGCAGGGATAAGTTCTATTACTTCCTGTTCAATTATGGTAGATATTAAACCTTTTGCTATTTCAATATCTTCCATCAAATATTTGAAAACAGTGTCGTATATCGGGTTTAACAATCGCATTTTATTTGTCTTCGTATTTTTAAAAAA
>JAYENH010000066.1:0-5639 GCA_034721995.1 Bacteroidota bacterium | reverse complement strand
CAAAAAGAACAAGTACAATTATTTCAAAACACACCAAATCCTTTTTCAGGAGAAACAACAATCGGATTTTATCTGCCACAAAACGAGGATATTGAATTATTGCTTTACGATAACTTTGGTAAAAGAATAAAGCTTCTGGCATCGGGGAAATATGAAAAAGGCAGGTACTTTGTAAAAATCAATTCAAAGGGTTTATCGACTGGAAGCTATTATTATACCTTAAAAACCACTTCGAAAAGTTTTTTACGAAAAATGCTTGTGCTTGAATAATGATTTTTGGTAAGCACCCGATTAAATCCGGACATGATTGCCCCCCGCTCCCGCGCGATTATATCGCGTGGTTTTGTGAGAAAAAAGGTCTTCTAATCTTAATCGGAAGCAAAAATCATAACCAGGGAAAAGCTTGTACTGTCAATTTTAGAGATTCTATAGCCACGCGATAAAATCGCGCGGCAGCAGAGGAGCGAAAGTTATCCGGAAAATAGACAAAACATTCAAAGAAATATTTGTAGCTTGACCCCGCTCCCGCGCGATTGTATCGCGTGATTTTGAAAAGAGCAGGACTTATAAATATAAGCCGATAATTAAAAAACCATAACCAGGAAAAAGCTTGTACTGTCAATTTTGGAGATTCTATAGCCACGCGATGAAATCGCGCGGCAGCAGAGGAACGAAAGTTATCCGGGAAATAGACAAAACAAGCAAAGAAATATTTGTAGCTTGACCCCGCTCCCGCGCGATTGTATCGCGTGGTTTTGTGGAAGCAATCGCGTAGCAGCGACTTTAGTACAGTATAAGTTGAAATTGAAAAATATTCGTAACTTTAACGCATGAGCCGAACCTGCAAATTCTATAATCCAGTCGGAGTGTATTTTGTAAGCTTTGCCGTTGTTGACTGGTTGGATGTATTTACCCGTCCCGATTATGTTAACATAGTAATTGATAGCTTGTGTTTTTGTCAGGCCAATAAGGGTATGGAAATCTTTGCATGGTGTGTTATGACCAACCATGTTCATCTAATGTTCAGGAGTGTAAAAAAACAAGAACCACAATTGCTTTTAGGTGACTTCAAGCGATATACGAGCAAAGCCATTGTGAAAGCGATTATTGCAAACCCACAAGAAAGCAGGAAGGGATTTTTAATAAGTAGCTTTCAAAAAGCAGGAGCCAATTCTTCGAATGTCAACAAATATCAATTTTGGAGACATGACAACAAACCCATTGAGGTTTGGAGCAATAAAGTAATTGCTGAGAAAATTAGATATATCCATTTTAATCCGGTAGAAACTGGTTTGGTGTTTTACCCTGAAGACTATATGTATAGCAGTGCAAGAGATTATGCAGGGAAGAAGGGTTTGCTGGATGATGTTGTGGTTGTTGATTTGTAGGCACGCGATACAATCGCGCGGCAGCAGGGGGGATGATTCCCCTAATATTTAATTCTTTCTTTTCGTGGGATCCAATTTCTGGCAATTCAATTAATATATCTAATAGACCGTAGACTTTCTTTGCAAACAAACTTGCTGATTTTTCTCCCCATACAGATTCAAGGTATGCGACTATTTCATCAAAACGTTCACCTGCTTTATCTGACCAGAAAATATCTAAAGCCATTTTGAGTGCTTCTTTTTCATTTCAGCCTGGGGGATCAAATTTGCAGGATCATGTGACTCTTTCTCGATCAATAACAATTCTTCCTGTTCTTGCGGCGAAAGTTTCGACCACAAACTACCTTCTTTAGAATCAACAGATTGATCTAACAAGTTATAAAACCGATACAACAAATTATCATTATTTATAGTGTCGATAAGCTTATGCAGGTTTGTTTTTAGTTCAAGAGTATTCATTCTTAATGTCTTTTGTACAAAGATATGAATTTTTTATTGTGTAGCATTGTGGTTAGGCTATCAAATTGTGTTGAAGCAAAAAATGGTATTTGGTCAACTAAAAGCAAATACATTATGTGCGCGAAAGCAAAGGAAATTCTTACCTCAAAATATTTATCTTTACAGAAAATACAGACATGATTATTTTCATGGATG
The DNA here is from genome assembly GCA_034721995.1 of Bacteroidota bacterium. GTDB lineage: Bacteria > Bacteroidota > Bacteroidia > Bacteroidales > M50B96 > JAIOYV01. The sequence goes on along the minus strand of JAYENH010000066.1, from coordinate 3,597 downwards.
TTTAATCTTACCATTGAAAAATAAATTATAAATATATGAATTATAAATATATGAAATATCTAACCCTGATATTTGTATTACTCATCGCATTAATAACAATCAGTTGCAGTAACAATTCTAATGTGGTTGTTGTGTATACAAGTGTCGACCAAATATTTTCGGAACCAATTTTAAAAGAATTTGAGAAAGAAACAGGCATTACAGTTAAAGCAGTTTATGATACCGAAGAGACAAAATCGACCGGGGTACTGAACCGCCTGATTGCCGAAAAAGAGAACCCACAATGCGATCTGTTTTGGAGTGGTGATCCCGTAAGGACAATCGTGCTGAAAAATAAAGGCATTACTTTGCCTTATCAGAGTGCAGTTGCCAATGATATAAACCCGGTTTACAAAGACCCCGATTATCACTGGACTGGTTTTTCGGCACGCGCAAGGGTGCTGATTTACAATAAAAACCTGTTAGGGCAAGCCGACGTTCCCCTATCAATTTTCGACCTGACCAAAGAAGAGTACAAAGGGAAAGTTGCAATTGCAAATCCATTGTTCGGTACAACTACTTTTCATATTTCGGCCCTGTTTACGGCTATTGGCGATGAAGCGGCAAAACAATTCCTTTCTGATTTGAAAAATAATAACGTTGTAATTGCCACCAGCAACGGCGATGTAAAAAAGCGGGTAATGCAGGGAGAAGTTTTCTGTGGCCTTACCGATACCGACGATGCTTATGAAGCGATAAAAGAAGGGGCAAATATTGGAATTGTTTTTTTAGACCAACAGGGAATTGGCAGTTTGATAATGCCCAATACCGTAAACCTGATAAAAAAATCTCCTCATTCCGAAAATGGTAAAAAGCTGATGAATTACCTTTTAAGCAAACAGACCGAAGCCAAATTAGCAAAGTCGTGCGCTCAGATGCCTTTACACAAAGGAGTGGAAATTCCTGAAAACATTCCATCGTTAGATAATATTGTCCCGATGAAAATAGATTATGATATGGCTTCAAAAAAATTAGAGGAAATTCAAAATTATTTGAAAGAATGGGCCGAAAATTAATAAATTTAATAGTATAAAGAAATAAATTATGGCAAAAAACCTCCTGGATAATCAAATTGTTTTCTATCAATCTCAAGACGGAAAAATACATGTAGAAGTAATGTATTCCGAAGAGAATATCTGGCTTAATCAAAAAGCAATGGCAGAATTGTTTGGCTGCAGTACAGATAACATTTCTCTCCATCTTATAAACATTTATAAAGAAAAAGAATTGGACGAAAAAGCAACTGTCGAGGATTTCTCGGTAGTTCAAAAGGAAGGCATAAGAGAGATAAAAAGAAGAAAGAAATTTTTTAATTTGGAAGCAATTATTGCAGTCGGGTATAGAGTAAATTCTGAGAGAGGCATAGAATTTCGTATTTGGGCAACACAAATTTTGAAAAACTATATTCATAAGGGATATGCACTTGATAGCGATAGAATGAAATACGGCTCTCGTTTTAGTACTCGTTATTTTGATGAATTGTATGAAGAAATTAAAGATATTCGTACAAGCGAAAGAATGATCTATCAAAAAATTACAGATATTTATGCAACATCATTTGATTATTCCTCAAAAGCGACTGAAACAAAAGATTTTTTTGCAACAGTTCAAAACAAACTGCATTTCGCTATTACGGGAAAAACCGCTGCCGAAATTGTTCATGAGAGGGCAGACAGTGAAAAAGATAAAATGGGACTCACATCCTGGAGAAAATCGCCCAAAGGCAAAATAATGCCAACGGATGTAATAATTGCCAAAAACTATCTCGGTAAAGAGGAATTAAAAAATTTGGATAGAATTGGAAATATGTATTTAGATTTTGCAGAACTGCAAGCTGCAAAAGGAAAAGTAATGATGATGAAAGACTGGAAAGAAAAATTAATGCTTTTTTAAAATTTACAGAATTTGGTGATCAATAAAAAATATCTCTATACGATAATCTATTTGTCGTTTATTATTTTCGTAGTAATTCCGGTTGCCTATACACTTGCAACGGCCTTTTTTGTTGATGCTTCGTTTATCGATAATTTGTTGTTATTAAACCGAGAGACATTTCTTCTCTTGGCCAAAAGCTGTATAATTGCTTTTTCCATTGCTCTTTTCTCCACATTATTCGGGACTGCTTTAGGCTTTTTACTATATAAAACCAATATTCCTTTTCGTGGTTTTTTTAAAATATCATTACTGATTCCTTTATTCATTTCTCCTTATATTCTGGCGGTTGCCTGGAAAGATTTCTTTTTTATCTTCTTCAATAACACAAGTTTAATATCTTCATACATTGGTGTAATCCTTGTATTGACGATTATTTTCACTCCATTGTCGATGCTCATAATCGGGAGTGCTTTATCGAATATTAATGCGCAATTAGAAGAAAGCGGTTTTATGATTACCGGTTTCCGCAGCGTAGTTTTTAAAATTACACTGCCACTTATAAAACCCGCTCTGGTTAGTTCCTTTGTACTTGTTTTCATTTTTAGTATTTCCGAATTTTCTGTTCCTGCATTTTTCGGGGTAAAGGTTTTTACTACCGAAATATTCACGCAATTTTCGGCATTTTACAATCACTCACTTGCAATTTTACAATCATCTTTGCTGATTTTGATTTGTGTTTTACTTTTGTTCTCAGAAAGAAAACATATTGCCGATGCACCATTTCTCTCTATTGGCAGTAAAGGAACGAGCACTAAATTTTATAATATTAAAAGTCGGAATCGTTTAAGTTCGCTGTTTCTCTTTGGCTGGCTTTTTATTTCCGTTGGTTTCCCCTTTATTGTTCTTTTTGTTCAATCATTTAAAAATGGGACAAGCAAATTTATTCAGGCTTATGAATTGTTGATCCCCACTTTTGCTAATTCAATAGGCCTGGCATTTTTAGGTGCACTGATTATTGTTGTTGTTGGTTTTACTGCTGCATACTCTACTGCACTACAGTCTGTAAAATCTTTCGATTGGTTATTGCTGATAGTTTTTGCAATTCCCTCAACTATTCTTGGCATTAGTTTAATCAAATTCTATAATCAGCCCGGCCTCGATTTTATTTATTCAAGTTATGCCATAATATTAATTGCGTATGTGGGGAAATTCTCATTTATCTCAGCAAAGTTAATTGCAAATGCCATCAAACAAATTCCAAATTCATTAGATGAAGCTGCTCAAATTGAAGGAGTTCCATTTTTCAAACGAAAGCAAAAAATACTGATCCCTTTGATTATGCCCAGCCTTTTTGTAACTTTTATTATCAGTTTCATTTTTTGTCTTGGCGAATTAGGAACAAGCATTATGCTATATCCGCCCGGCACCGAAATTATGCCTATCAAGGTTTTTACCATTATGGCAAATGCACCACAATCCCTCACAAGTTCAATGACATTGATAGTGTTTTCTGTTACCTTGCTTATTATTGCCGGTTTCAAATTCTTGTTAAAAGCATTTACTCGAAGTTAACATTTGTGAAAAAACAAGCTGCAAGCGGCGAAAGCCTGTGATAATAAATTAAGGTAAAATAATATCTGAAAGCCCTATGGGTACAATAAATATCCTATTGCTATTATTAAA
>JAYENH010000065.1:0-5680 GCA_034721995.1 Bacteroidota bacterium | reverse complement strand
GAAAAGCACAAGCCCTGGTAATGGAATGTATGGCACTGCAACCACAATACCAAACCATAACCGAAACTCAAATGATACATGCCAATATTGGGGTAATGACAAATGTACGGATGGATCACGTGGATGTAATGGGACACACCCTGCCCGAAATTGCAGAAACACTCGGAAGAACAATCCCTAAAAATGAGCATTTATTTACATCAGAAAACCTGATACCCGAAATGCTAAAAGATATAGCCGACAAACGAAACACTGAATCTCATTTTATCGATTTAAACACAGTAAGTGCCGACGAAATGAAAGGGTTCAGCTATATTGAACACCGCGAGAATGTAGCATTGGCACTTTCCATCTGTCAATTTTTAGGAGTCGATAGAGAAATAGCATTCCACGGAATGTACAAGGCAATTCCCGATGCAGGCGCATTAATGTGTTTCGCTGTGAAAGCTTTTCAGAAGCAACTGTTTTTTTACAATGCCTTTGCTGCCAACGATCCCGATTCTACTTTTATGATATGGAAAAAGATAAGGGACGAAATTGGCTTTGAAGGCACTCGCATTGTGCTTCTAAATACCCGCCAGGACCGACTCGACCGTGCAAAACAATTAGCCGAAATGTGTGCTGTAAAATTAGGGCATGAGTTAGATTATCTAATGCTGATTGGCCAATCGACCGAAGTTGTAGAGAATATGGCAGTTGCTTATGGCTTGCCTAAAAATAAAATAATTAATATTGGTTGGACAGCGCCCCAAAACATTTTTGATAAATTATTATCTGTAACCGATAAAAATTCGACAATAGTTGCTATTGGCAATATGGGAGGAATGGGTGCAGAAACTGCAGAGTTTTTTGAACAACGAAGTTCTAATAATCATGATTGAATTAGCAATTACATTAGGTTTATTTTTCAGTTTGCTTTCGTACGAAGTGTTTGGGTTGGCTGCCGGTGGCATTGTAGTACCGGGCTATTTGGCCCTGCAGCTTTCGCACCCCGAACGCCTGGCAGGCACAATGATAGTAAGTTTTATTACTTACTTAATTATTAAGGCTTTGGGCAAATACACCTTTTTGTATGGCCGCCGTCAAATGGTACTTAGTTTACTTATTGGTTGTTTACTGGCATATTTTTCCAGGTATTTTTTAATGTTCGACGTAGCAAGCAGTTCAATCGAACTCCAGGCTGTAGGCTGGGCAATTCCCGGTCTGATAGCACATTGGTTTGGAAAACAGGGAGTTTATAAAACAATTAGTGTGTTGTTTATTGCCGCTGTATTGGTAAGGTTACTTGTAATAGTAATTTTTAATGGAGCCTTGTTGCCCAATTAGCCTCTGCAAGAAAACGTCAATTATAAAAAGGGCAAAATTAAAATGAGAACAAATTGCAATCAGGATGTATAAATTAAGAGCAAAATCGAATATAGTTTTAAGTGTACTGTCGTTGCTATCGTTGCTGGCTTTTATTGCTGTTGAAAGTGCCAAAGTAGACGTTAAGCAAGAATGGTATGCCGAAAAACTCGAAGCTGCCGAACTTTCGCAACTGGCAGCAAACACAATAAAAGAATACCGACTTGGAAAAGGGGTTTTTATTGATGCCATAAACGACCCGAACAATACCGCACTAATAGGCCAGGAATATACATTAACTACTACCGACCGCGGTTATATCGAAGCAAAACTTTCGTCAACAAACCCAAATTTTGCTGCGGTTATTGTTCAATTATTAAAAGATGCGGGTGTAGAAAAAAACGATAATGTTGCAGTTGCAATGACAGGCTCGTTCCCTGCCTTAAATATTTCGGTATTATCTGCATTAAAAGCTTTGGGTTTAAAACCAATAATAATTACTTCGGTAGGGGCTTCTAATTTTGGGGCAAACGATCCTTACTTTACCTGGTTAGACATGGAAAATATTTTATACGAATCGAATATCTTTAGTACCAGATCGGTAGCTGCATCAATGGGCGGAGGTGGCGACCTGGGCAGGGGTTTAAGCCCGAAAGGAAGGGATTTGATTGTAGAAGCCATAGAACGAAATAATGTTAAACTTATTAAAGAAGAATATCTTGAAAACACTATTGCCAAACGAATGGAAATATATAAAGAGGCAGGCCGGGGGCAGCCAATAAAGGCTTTTATTAATGTGGGCGGCGGAATTGCCAGCCTCGGAAATACAGTTAACGGAAAAATTATACCTGCCGGCCTTACCGAATTATTGCCACGTAGTAACTTCCCTGTGCGCGGGGTTATGATTCAGATGGGCCAGGACCAGATACCTATAATCCATCTTTTAAACATAAACCAATTGCTTACAAAATACGGTTTGCCTTTTAGTCCTGTTCCTCTTCCCGAACCTGGTGAAGGTGAAATTTTCGTTCAGGAAAAATACAGTTTTATTGTTGCCTTAATTGCAGTAATAATTTTAATGATTGTGATTATCCTTGTTTACATAGGCGAACGCAAACACCATCAACTTGGTACCGATATTGTTCCACAATCCAATATTCAGGAAACAAAAAACCATGAACCGGAAAATATTTTAGATTTGTAACTTGTGATAAAAATATAGGCAGATGAAAAAAATACAGATTATACTATTAATTATATTTATGTCGGTTTCGGGTATCATGGCTCAATCTGGTAAAAAATCGCATTGGCTGAAACCTTCAAATTTCAGGAAAAGAGTTACTACCGTAGTATCCGAAAAAAGCAGATACTATTATTCTTTAGACACCTATAAAGCATCGATTATAAATGTGCAGGGTCCTGGAAAATTGCGTGTTCTTACCCGTGGGAGGTTTTTACCTGACGAGGGCGATAAAATAAAATATAGAATTAGATATTCGATTGATGGGGGCGAGGAAGAAACGATAAAAATAAGTGGTGTGGAGCGTTCGAAAAAGGCAACCTACTACAAAGGTTCCTTAGGGGTTCCGGGGCAACTAAAGGATTTTACAATTGAACTGGGGCGTGGCGACCATAACATCGAATTTGTAATTGATGATAATAGCGTAAATGTGGCAGCCCGATATATTTTTATTCCGGGCAAAAAAAAGAAACACAAATGGATTGCTTATTCCCCAATGCTTCCATCCGATCCCGTCGATTTAATTTCAAGAGAAAGAATTTATCACTACTATCGTTTCTCAAAAGAAAAACCTTTAAAGATTGAAATTAACGGCCCAACCGAATTGAGGCTTTTGTCGAGGATCGAAAATCATTATCAAATGAAGGGTAGGATACAATATCGCTTACAGGTTAAGGAAAACGGTGTAGTTATTAATACTTACCAACTTAGCAGTAGGCCTTCGCAGGTTACAGAGTATAAAAACAATAAAGAATTAATTCCGGGAAAAGCCTGCGAATTTGTTATTAATGTCCCCAAAGGAAGGTACACTTATGAAATCATTCCTTTAGATAAGAGTAAGAATTCGGTCTTAGGCCGTTTGCTTTTCCCCAAAAAGGATGTGGAGTTGAAAGATTAAGCAGAACAGTAGGCAATCTTCAATATGCAATCCTCAGTACATAAATGTTATTTAGATATGATAATCAAAATTTTATTAAATGGAATATATAAAAACAGACAACAGACTCTCACTATTTAGAGCATTTTTACTTTTGATGATTACATTTCTTATTATTGGGAATGGAGAAGCCCTGGCACAAAAAAAGAGTAAGAAGAAAAATAAAAACTGGGAAATTGAACTCGGCATATCTTCTTTTTATGACAATAATGTTTTAAAGTATTCCGAAAAATATCTTTATAGATTTGACCATGGACAAGACGAAGGTCGCTTTCATATTAATACCTACGACGATTTTATAATAAACCCATCTTTTCAGGCTACTTATACTTTTCGTGTTTTTGGAAAACTAAAATCAAAAATCAATGGTAGTTTCAATCGTAAAATATATACTGTTAACGATATAAAAAGCTGGAATTATTTTAGCCTGGGGTTTAGTCAATATTTAAAAAAAGGGGGCAGTTTTAAGCTTTACTACAGTCATATTCCCAATTTTTATATTCGCCATTTTCGCGACAACGATTGGGTTGATGTTGTAGGTTACACACCTGAGGCTTTTCAGCCAATGGGATTTGCAAAAGATAGTTATGGTTTTTGGTACAAGCGTAAGTTTATAAAAAATACACAAATAAAGTTATCATTCTCATATCTCAAATATTTTTATAACGAACATTTTACCGAATACGATTGTAATAACCTTGTGTATGAAATCAAATTATATCAACCGGTTCATAAAAAGATTAAGTTGAGTTTTGCATATCAGTTTGTAATTTCCGATGCAAAGGGGCACGACGAAGAACATGAAACCAGAGACGGTTCAGACGATTCAGACGGTTCGTACAACGAGGACTTGTTTATTTTTGGGTTTAACTGGACTATGCCTCGCTACTTTAACCATTACAATAAATTTGATTTGCAGTGTAGAGTACAAAAACGTTATTTTTCATCGAAGCATTATCTGGAGTTAGATCCCACACATGCCGGTCGTATTGATGATAATATTCGCCTTTACGCTACATATTACATTAAGCTGAGCAAAGAATTGAAACTATCAGTTTTTTACAACCATTATTTCAGGGAATCAAATACCAGTGCGGAAGCAAACAAAATATATTTATCTAACGAAAAAAATTACAGCCAATACCAGCTTGGGTTAAAAATAAATTATCAATTTAAGACATAAAAATATCAGGAAATAAATTCAGAATTATCAAAAATAAAAAATAATAGAAAATAAAAAGATAGAAAATATGAAAATATTTAAATTTAGTACTTTGTTTTTATTCGGTTTGTTATTAATTACGGGATGCGGAAAACCAAGCGATCCCGAATCCTTAGCCACACAGGAAAGCGCAGGTTATAAAATTGTCAGCCAATTATCATCAACCGGTTACAGCCAGGATGTAGTTGTTCGCGACACTTTGGCCTATATCGCTCAAGGCGAAGGAGGATTGGTTATTATCAATATTGCCGATAAGGAAAATCCAAAAATAGTTTCAACAACAAAAGAAGGCGTTAGGGGCTATTCAAGCAAAATTGCCCTGAAAGACAATGCAGTATATCTGGCTGCCGGTTCGTTTGGCATAAACGTACTTAATGTTGGAAATCCTGATTTGCCATTAATTACAGCCTCAAATTTAGCTGTGAAACCTGCAAAAGATTTTCATATTATGGGAAATTATCTGTTTACAACAATTAGTGAACAAGGTTTTGGTGTTTGCGACATTAGCTTTGCAACACAACCTATTGTAAGGGCCGAAACAAAAACAATGGGCTTTGCTCGCGGTATCACAACAAGTGCTGATAGCAATTATGTATTTGTAGCTTGTGGCGAGATGGGATTATCAATTTATAATATTTCAAATTTTCAGATTGGCTGGGGAATTTATCCTCCTGTTGGCTGGGGCGATACACCTGGTTATGCCGAAGCTGTTACTGTTTTAGATGATGAATCCTTGGCTTTTATGGCATGTGGTACAGAGGGATTGCAAATTGTTGATTATTCCGATTCAACCAATATACATGTAGTTGGCAGCTACGATGGTGGCGGATATGCAAAAGAACTTTTATACGAAAACGGATTGATATACTTAACAGCAGAACTAAGGGGCATGCAAATAATAAATGTTTCCGATCCTGCAAATCCTTATTTATTAGGT
>JAYENH010000064.1:0-5697 GCA_034721995.1 Bacteroidota bacterium | reverse complement strand
TTGAATTTGCCGAAGAATGTATTGAAACAGCAAAGAATGTAAAATTTAGGGCGGAATTGCTAACTTATTCAAAAAGTTTCTTTGATAGTTTGGACTTGTTATTTAATGTTCAGGCAGGAACTGAATATTGGATACCTGCAAAACGTTTAGGTTATATTATTTGGCGTATAAAAGACCGTTACAAAGATGAAACAATGGATTTAAAATGGGCTTCTGAAAAAGTCCGTAAACTCATTGATAAACATTTGCTTTCTATTGGCATAGATACAAAAGTTAAACAGGTTTCTATTCTTTCAGATGAATTTGGGAAAAAGGTTGATTATCTGAACAAAACACCAAAATCAAAAGCATCGGAAATGGAACATGCCATTCGCTGGCACATCAAAGTAAACCTTGATAAAGACCCAACACTTTACAACCGTTTCAAAGACCGTTTAGAATCTATTTTAAGTGCATACAAAGAGAACTGGGAAACCATTGTTGATGAGTTGAGCAAGTTACGTGAAGAAATGGCAGAAGGCAGGCAGGAAGAAACAGAAGGTATTTCTGTTGTTGAAGCACCGTTTTTTGATTTACTAAAAAATAGTATCGAAGATGATAGAGAAGAAGAAATCAACAAGACAAAAGAACTCATCCACATTATAATGCCTATTCTATTTGAAACTGCTGAAATCAATAACTTCTGGACAAAAGCCGCGGAACGAAAAAGAGTTGAAGGAATGATTGAAGATGAAATTCATTATTCGGGTGTTGAAGAACTTGCAGGAAAAGCAGCAGAATTAACCACTGAAATAATGAAGCTTGCCAAAAACAGAGAGACAGACTTAAAATGAAGTTAGAAGGTATAGACATAAAAATTGAAAAAACTGACCGAAGAAAAACGGTGAGTATTTTTATTGAGCGAGATGGTTCTGTTCGGGTTTTAGCGCCTGCTTCTACAAGTGATGAAAAGATTGGTGAAGCAGTTAAAGCAAAGCAATATCAAATATTTACAAAACTTGCAAAATGGCAAGAATTGAATCAAGGCAAAGTGAACCGTCAATTTGTTAATGGACAATCATTTTTATATTTCGGTAGAAATTATAGACTTTCAATTGTTGAAAAACAAGATGTTCCATTGAAACTTACAAAAGGCCATTTAACACTTGATAAGAATAAACTAGATAAAGCTGTTGAAGTATTTAAACAGTTTTATAAAGAAAAGGCAGCAAAGAAAATATCAGAAAGAATAAAACTAATCGAACAAAAGTTTCAGGAAAAACCAACAAACATTAAAGTGATGGAATTACAAAATCGTTGGGCATCTTGGACACCAAAACACGGACTAATTTTTCACTGGAAATGTGCAATGGCACCTGTTCCGGTAATCGACTATATCATCACTCATGAAATGGTGCATTTAAAATACCCTAATCATTCATCGGAATTTTGGAATGAATTGGACAAAAAAATGCCTGATTATAAGGAACATGAAAATTGGTTAAAACAAAATGGAGTTAAAATGTCAATATAGCCAGCCCAATTGCAGGCACATTTGCAATTACTCACAGATTGTTAATTGTTTAAGGTGTTCGTGAATGTTTCACATCTCGCACAAGCCAACGCTCAAACCAAAAATTGCAAAAGAGCCTACAATTCCACCGCTGACAGAAAATGATTTGGCAAACATAAAAAAAGGAATAGAAATTAAGGAAGCCCGGCAGGTAACAAAGGCTAAAAAATAGGCGGCTTAGTAGTAATATCAAGGCTTGTAGCCCGCTTGAACTTTATCGTAAGTTGAAAAATTGTGCTTCGGAATCGCCTACATTTTCATAGCCCAACCGTAATGTAGTATTTGAATAATGGGGGATATTTAAAATATGAACCCAAAAGAAAAGAGGGATACAGTCAAAAACCGTATCCCTCTTTTCTTTTTAATTACCTGAGATTCTATTTTACTACATTCAAATATTTACTTGCCGAAAAATCGGAGGTTATCATTTTATAATAATAAGTACCTGCTGCAAGGTCGCTAACATCAAATTCGAGATTATGTGTCCCGGCGGCTTGCTCTTCCGACAATAAATTGCGTACTAATTTCCCATCCGAAGTAAAAAGAACAATTTTAACATGAGTTTTTACAGGAATAGAATAATCAACTTTTGTGAAATCTTTCGCAGGGTTTGGAATGTTTTGCTCTAACAAATATTTGCCATTTACATCAATAAAGCTCTCTAATTGTAATTTGTCGATTACACTAATGCCGTTCGACTTGTAAATGTCATCACCCTCTAACCAACTTTCAACTTCGATAACATCAACTGAGCCTGTGTTTTTATGCCATACACGCAGTGTAAAACGATTTCCTGAGGCAACACCTTCTTTAGTTTTGGTGGTTTCGTCGTCGCCCCAAACAGTAATGGCACAGTTACCCCCAAGAAAAACTGAACTACCTACAAGTTTTCCACTGCTGTTGAATGCACCAATTTCATCACCCGCCTGTGGCTTTGTATCCCAAGCGTAATCAGGAATCCCAATTGTCATATTATCACCGGTATTAGCGACTCCTGTGAAATGACGAGGAGATTTATTTTGTTTTTGTGCATTAATGTTTTCAATATTAAAGCAAAAAACCAAAGCTGTAATTACAACTCCAAGAAATATTTTTTTTGTTTTCATGATAATTTTTTTTACTGGTTAAGATCAAAGCTCAAAATTATTAAAATTTTTTATTCTTTACAAATTTATCTACACTACGTTTTATTAAGCCAAAATGTTTCTTAATGAAAGAATTTGTTATGTTCAAAAACATAAAAATATATTATCGAAAAAACACAATTACATTTCTTAATACTATATTTTTGCAATTTTTAAATTAAAGCTTTACGATTATGTCTAAAATCACCAAAAATGAAGCTCTTGAATATCATTCAAGTGGCCGTCCCGGCAAGATTGAAGTTGTCCCTACTAAAGACTATCAGTCGCAACGGGATTTGTCTATGGCTTACACTCCCGGTGTAGCCGACCCTTGTCTCGAAATCGAAAAAACACCTGAAGATGTCTATAAATATACAGCCAAAGGAAACCTTGTTGCTGTGATATCGAACGGAACTGCGGTTCTTGGATTGGGCGATATAGGTGCGTTGGCAGGTAAGCCGGTCATGGAAGGAAAGGGTTTGTTGTTCAAAATTTTTGCTGATATCGATGTTTTTGATATCGAAATTGACGAAAAAGACCCCGACAAGTTGATCGAAACCATAAAGGCCATTTCGCCAACTTTTGGAGGTATTAACCTCGAAGACATCAAAGCGCCCGAATGTTTCGAGATAGAAGAACGCTTAAAAGCCGAGCTTGACATTCCATTAATGCACGACGACCAGCATGGCACGGCCATTATTTCGTCGGCAGGTTTGATAAATGCCCTTGAAATAACCAACAAAAAGGCTGACAAAATAAAAGTTGTTGTAAATGGAGCAGGGGCTGCTGCCGTTTCATGTATTAAGCTGTACATTTCGCTGGGGGTTAAGCCCGAAAATATTGTCATGCTCGACAGTAAGGGTGTCCTCAACAAAAAAAGGACAGGCCTTGGCACCATCAAACAACGATTTGTTACCGACCGCAATGTCGACACACTGGCCGAAGCACTCGTCGATGCCGATGTTATTCTTGGTCTTTCGGTGGCCGATGTCGTAAAACCCGAAATGCTTATGTCGATGGCAAAAGACCCGATTGTTTTTGTAATGGCAAACCCTAACCCCGAAATTAATTATGAACTTGCAAAATCGACCCGCGATGATATTATCCTTGCCACCGGTCGTTCCGATCATCCAAACCAAATAAACAATGTACTTGGTTTTCCATATATTTTTCGAGGGGCTTTAGATGTAAGGGCTACAAAAATAAATGAGGAAATGAAAATTGCAGCCGTATATGCACTCGCGCAATTGGCAAAAGAACCTGTACCCGAAGAAGTAAATATTGCATACCATGCGCACAACATGGTTTACGGGCCGGAATATATTATCCCCAAACCTATGGACCCGCGCCTGATTACCGCCGTAGCTCCTGCTGTTGCAAAAGCTGCAATGGAGTCGGGGGTTGCATTAAGCCCAATTACGGACTGGGACAAATACAAAGATGACCTGAACAAACGAATGGGGCTTGGATGTCAACTTGTAAGAAACATGAAAGCCCGTGCCCGTTCAAATCCTAAGCGGGTTGTTTTTGCCGAAGCCGACCATTATAGAATGTTGAAGGCTGCCGAAATTGTTAAAAACGATGGTATTGCAATACCTGTTTTGCTTGGCAACGAAGTTGAACTGCGCAAAATGATAAAAGCCCACGAATTAGATTTGAACGATGTTGAAATTGTTGACCCAAAATCGAAAAAACTAAAAGAAACCCATGCCCGTTTTTCTAAATCATTTTACGAAATGCGAAAACGCCGTGGCATAACTCTCGATGGTGCAATGAGCAGAATGTACAGGCGTATATATTTTGCACCTATGATGGTAAAAGCAGGAATGGTCGATGCCATGGTTTCGGGCATTACAAAAAACTATCCGGAAACTACCCGTCCTGTACTCGAAGTAATTGGAAAACGCAAAACCGACAAACTCGTTTCTGGCATGTATATCATCAACGCCAAAGATGGCCCCATATTTTTTGCCGATACAACAGTAAACCTAAACCCCACTGTTGACGACCTTGTTGAGATTACTTTGCAAACTGTACGGGCAGTACGTGAATTTAACATCGAGCCACGAGTGGCAATCCTGTCGTATTCTAATTTTGGTTCTATACGTGCCGCCATACCAAAAAAAATAAGCCAGGCTGTTGCATTTTTGCACGAAAAATATCCTGACCTTGTTGTTGATGGCGACATGCAGGCCAACTTTGCCTTGAACAAAGAATTGCTAAAAGAAGCATTTCCGTTTTCGAAATTGGTTGGAGAACCTGCAAATATCCTGATATTCCCATATTTAACAGCAGGCAACATAGCCTACAAATTGATGCTGGAAATGGGAAAATGTGAAGCCATTGGCCCTATATTAAATGGTATGGACAAATCAGTCCATGTATTACAGATTGGTGCCAGTGTATCAGAAATTGTAAACATGGTAGCAGTAGCAGTTATCGATGCACAAAGTGTAGAAAAAATAGGGCATCCGGGTGCTGAATAATCCTTTTCAATTTATTATTGATGATTTATTATTGATAATTGTGTATTGAAAATGTTATATTAAATCCCGGTAGGTAAAGCTTATCGGGATTTTTCTTGAACCCGGAAACAGGAACTCTCACTTCTTCTTGTATAAATCATATTTTTGGGTAGCCAACTCTATTATTTCGTACCCCTGTGGTATTGAATTATTTGCTTTTTCTACAATGCAATAATCGTATAGCTTGTATGGGTTTATGCTGATATACGCATAACGCATCAGATAGCCCTGAAACCTAAAATTATATTCATCCCACATTTCGTTGGGAATTGTAACCACCGAATTTTTTGGAACAATTGTGGAAAAAACCTTAACATCCTCAATAATTTGTTTGTGCCTGCCGTAACTGCCAAAGCGATAAACCGAAAATACAATAATGGTAATAAACAACCCGAGAGAAAAATATTTGAAAATTTGAAATCCAGTGCTTTTAGCCCTAATGCTTAATATGGCTTCTTTTAATCCATTTGTAACTAAAAGGGCCAGGCCAATTCCA
>JAYENH010000063.1:0-5731 GCA_034721995.1 Bacteroidota bacterium | reverse complement strand
GAGAGATTAAAGTTGAAAATGTTTTATTTTAAACTCAAATATTAAAGATGACTAAGTTTGCCCATATTAATAATCTTAAAATAAGCATTGTTCAAAGCTCTGGCTTACTTGAATTAATAAAGGAATCTTTTCATGGGCAGGTGTGCAGGAGCATCTTTTTTATCAATGCACATTGCTCTAATATTGCACAGCGAAACAAAGAGTATTCCAGGGTTTTAAACAATGCAGATATAGTTTTAAACGATGGTAGCGGCATTCAAATAGCATCGTGGATAAATGGTATCGACCTTCTTGAAAACATGAATGGCACTGACTTTATTCCCAAAACCATCGAACTTGCACGAGACGAGGGAGTGTCTGTTTTTTTTCTCGGGGCAACAGAAGAAAACATAAATCAGGCTGTAAAAAATATCGAAAAAAGATTTGAGGGAATTAAAATTGGAGGATACAACAATGGATATTTTTCATCAGACGAAGATGATTATATAGTTGATAAAATAAATTCGTCGAAAGCAAGCCTGCTAATAGTTGGCATGGGTGTTCCAAAGCAGGAAATGTGGATATCGAAACATCAGCAAAAATTTACAAATTTGAAAATTGCTATTGCAGGTGGGGCGATTCTCGATTTCTTATCAGGAAAAATAAAACGTGCCCCCAACTGGATGAGGGTAATTGGGATTGAATGGATATTCAGATGGATGCAGGAACCTAAAAGACTGACAAAACGCTATTTATTTGGAAACCCCGTTTTTATTTCATCAATTATTAAACATAAATTACGAAGAAAGAAATAGTTCTATTTATAGCATTGATTGAAACTTACTACAAGAAAAAAATAGTTTTTGCCGACCCGATTTTGCCCTTCGGGACAAATAGGGAAGCCTACCCACAAATAGCACACCTGCCCGTTACGCAGGCGGGTTTGTTTTTGCCAACGCTAAAATACAAACACAAAAAAACAAAAGAGCTATTTCTTTCCATCATACAATAAATATGTACTTTTAGGGCATGGTAAAGAAACTTATAATCATAAACCAGGATAGTGAAGCTGATACATTCAGAAAAGAAGTGGCACCAAAGCTTTACGATGCAAATTGGAGTGATGAACAGATATTAGAACAAAGATCTTTCACCGATGGAAAAATAGTTGTATTTGGAAGAAAAGGAAATTTTAAAGTTAATGGAAGAAATACAATCGGGAATATAAATTAGGATGTTCATAGGGGCATTTTGTCCCTACCAACAAGTATGGTAGTAGAAATTGAAAATGATGACAAAAAACAGTTAAATAATGGAAACAGATAATAATAAACTTATTGTTTTTGAGAGTAAGAAAATCCGTAGAGCCTGGAATGAGGACGAATGGTATTATTCTATTATAGATATTTGTGGGGTGCTGACTGATAGTAACAATCCCCGTGATTATTGGTATCGAATTAAAAAAAGAGCAGGTGAGGAAGAGGCAATGGAGTTGTCGACAATTTGTCGACAACTGAAATTAGATTCATCTGATGGTAAGAAATATAAAACAGATTGTGCCAATACAGAAGGAATTTTTAGAATTATACAGTCTATCCCATCGCCAAAGGCAGAACCATTTAAAAGATGGTTGGCTAAAGTAGGTTACGAAAGAGTAGAAGAAATTGAAAACCCTGAATTGGCACAGGAAAGAATGAAGGAAATATACGAACAAAAAGGATACGATAAAGATTGGATAGACAAAAGGTTGAGAGGAATCGCCATAAGGCAAAACCTTACCGATGAATGGAAAGACAGGGGAGTTAAAGAACGGCGCGACTTTGCAATTTTAACAGCCGAAATAAGTAAAGCTACTTTTGGAATGACCCCAAGCCAATACAAAGAACATAAAAACATCCCTACAAAATCTAAGGCTAATTTGAGGGACAATATGGATGATTTGGAGTTGATTTTTACCATGCTTGGCGAAAGGGTAACAACAGAAATTTCTCAGAACGAAAAACCAGAAGGAATGTTTGAGAATAAGAAAGTAGCTAAAAGAGGAGGGAATGTAGCCGGAAATGCAAGGAAAAATACTGAAAAGGAAATTGGAAGAAGCATTATTTCAGAAGAAAATTACCTTCTGGAAAAGTCAAACAAATCATTGCCAAATAAGAAAAAATGATGAGTGAAGAATTAATGATATTTTTCCAATTTTCAGTTAACGAGGATTACCCGACAACTGAAAAAGGAGAATAAATCACAAACAGGTAAAACTGAAATTTTAAATAAAAATGTACCCTGATAAATTAAAAATGCCCCGTTTTTCTATTTTTTCTATTAGCAGATGTTTATAAAAAAACTTTACTTATGTTTTTACGTAAGCCATACTGGATTGGCAGAAAGAGGTATTTAAAATAGTAGAAACTATTTGTGTTTTATGAATACTTTTTTTGACAAGCCGAAAATAAATTTTTAGTTTTATTATTTATAACACGGCAATTATTATATGCAATGGTTGTATAATAAGTTGAGGAAGTGTAAATTACGATATGGTAACAGAGAAAAAGAGAATAGGAAATTTTTATATTAGCATCATAGACGCAGCAGTAACTCTGCTGTCGTTTCTGTTAGCCTATTTTATCAGGAATTTTTATTTTACTGAAAACCTGGAATACTCCAGCGAGTATATTATAGTGGTTCTGCTAATTGTTCCTACATGGTTTTTACTATTACGAGCGGTAAACCTTCTTGGCATTTCTCGTACACGTTCGTATTCGCAAATTTTTATCCGGGTATTTAAAGTTGTATTAATTGGATTTGCAGTAATAATTTTTATAATTTTCATATTGCGACTTAACCTAATAAGCCGTGTAGTAATACTACTATTTGCAATAATAAACCTTGTGCTACTTTATGCGAGTAAAGTATTATCATTAATTATATCAAATTATTACAGGGCAAACGGCTTTAATAAAAGCAACCTTCTTATACTTGCCGACGAAACTTCTGTCGATTTCATCGATAAAATATTCAATAATCCTGAGTGGGGTTACCGGATTATTATGATTCTTTCTGATTGCGATATTATCAAAGAAAAGTATGGCCAAAAGTCAAAAATCATTACTGCCAAGGCCAGTGTAAAAAGCCTGATTGAATTTGATATAGTTGATGAAGTAGTTTACTGCATGAATGATATTAACCAAAAAGAAATTCAATCATTGATTTATTCATGCGAAGAAATTGGCGTAAGTTTCCGGTTACAGTCGCATCTATGGAACCTTACAGGCACAAAATCGAAACTTTCATATATTGATGAAATTCCATTTTTTTCTTTCGAAAATATCCCGACAGATTATATTTCATTACAACTAAAATGGTTTAGCGACTATGTATTTGCTTTTTTTACTTTACTCATTTTCGCACCTGCAATAGCTATAATATCAATCCTGATTAGAGTTACATCGCCGGGAACAGTATTTTTTAAACAACTACGTGTAGGCTTACGCGGACGGAAATTTTATTTGTACAAATTTAGAACTATGGTTTCTGATGCCGAGAAATTAAGAATCGATTTGGAAGACAAAAATGAGGTTGACGGCCCTGTATTTAAAATTAAAGATGATCCACGAATCACTTCAATAGGTAAGTTTCTGAGAAAAACAGGATTAGACGAGCTACCACAGCTTTATAATATTCTGAGTGGCGATATGTCGCTTGTTGGTCCGCGCCCACCCATACCCGAAGAAGTTCAACAATACGAAAGATGGCAATTGCGCAGGCTTTCGATGAAACCCGGACTAACATGTATCTGGCAAATAATGCCTAACCGCAACAACATCCCTTTCAACCAATGGATGAAACTTGATTTACAATATATCGATAGTTGGTCGCCAAAACTCGATTTCATCTTATTTATAAAAACCGTAAAAACAGTACTCACTGCAAATGGATCTTAAGAGCCAATTTGATTACTGAATACTACCAACTGGAGACTACCGACTGAATACTGCTCACTAAAAACTGCTTGCCGGTTTTAATTTAATCCCTGTAAGTTTCTGATTACAATAGGGACAATTTATTGAGTAACAGGGAATGCCCTGTTTATGTGTTAATTCAATGCCACAATCAGAGCAATAGCATAATTTTCCTTTTTGATGATGTGTGGTTTTTTCATTGACAAACCCCTCTCCCACTTTCGCTATATCATTCGAGTCGCAATGCCCACAATTGCTTTGGCCTATATTGCTCTTAACAAATGTTTCTTTGCAATCGTAGCATTTATACCAATCTTCATCGAACTTAACATGTCCTCCCACAATTAGTATAACCTTGCTCTCGGCCAGAGCTTTAGCAACTGTTTTTCGCGCTTTTTCATATATACGTGTAAAAGTTGGCCGACTTACCCCCATTATTTTGGCAGCTTCTTCCTGATTTAAGTCCTCGTAATCGGCCAACCTGATAGCCTCAAATTCTTCAAATAATAATTCAGTGGCATCAAGCTCGCGCAGGGGAGTACCAAATGGTTTAAACCCCAGCATGGCTGGTGGCAAATTCATTTTCCTTTGTCGCTTTGGTCGTGGCATTTTTTCTTATTTCTTGAAATGTCAAAAATAATCGGAATTATTCAGAATCAAAAACCGACAGTTTCCATTTTTTAGTCGGAAGTCGGCAGTCGGCAGAGGAAAAATAAAATTTTGGAAACTGGATTTTACAATTAATGACAATGTAATGACATTAAACCCTTTAACCTTGAACCCTAAATCCCCTTCTGTTTCATTAGCTCGTCAAGTTCGCGCCATTTTTTACCCCGGCTAAAATTTGCAGCTTTTGCTGGAGCCATGTTTTCAACCAAGACCTGATACATTCCCAATCGCTTTATCCGTTTCTTTAAAATTGCAAAATCCTTATTCTCTTCGGCAATCATCCCTGCATATATTACCGAAAACCATTTTTCAACATCAAATTGATGCTGCAATTCATAGCTGGTTATTATTTTATCGATTAGAATTAATACAGCCTCATCAATTTCTTTATTTGTAAGATTGTAAATTTCAAGAAAGTCATTGTAAACTTTATCACTTCCGTAGTAGTCCGAAATCTGTTTTAGTTCAGCGAAATACTTAACATCATAAGGAGCGTTTTTATTTCCATTGCCATCAATAAAATAAACGCACCAGTGATCGAATTTGCCCTTGTCGAATACTACTTTACAATTTTGCGCTAATATCTTTACCAAGCGTTCCACTAATAATTTGTTATTAACAATTCATTTAACATGCCCCTTTTTTCAGGATTTACATTTATGCTCCTTTTAGCTCGTACCCTACGAATGCAAAATTCAGAATAAATATCATCAAAGAAGCTATCATTAGCCTCCCTTCCCCTGACATCAGAATTACTTACCATCCATTTATGACCCGATTTCCCGATTCTAATGCAAAAGTCCCTAAGCCTTATTTGTTCCACATCGTTAAATTCGGCTTTTGCATAAGAGTTGAAATTTGATGTTTTACTAAGAGGTTTATAAGGTGGATCGAAATAGAAAAAAGTATTTGTTTCTGCTTTATTCAAAGTTTCTTCAAAATCTCCACAAAGAATTTCAACTTTACTGAGCGCATTGCTTACTGATAGAATATTTTCCCGGTCGCAGATTGTTGGTTTTTTATATGAGCCAATTGGAACATTAAAACCATTACTCATATTCACCCTGTACAAGCCATTAAAACAAGTGCGGTTTAAAAATATCAACAGTGCGGCATGAGTTGTTTTT
>JAYENH010000062.1:0-5744 GCA_034721995.1 Bacteroidota bacterium | reverse complement strand
GGATATAAATTCATGTTATAAATAATTTAGTGTCAGCACGAAATTATTTATAACATGAATTTATATCCTGTAAAATTTAAACCCATCCTGAAAGATAAAATCTGGGGAGGGCAAAAACTAAAAACATATTTGAACAAAGAATTTTCGCATTTGCCCAACTGTGGCGAGAGCTGGGAAATTTCGGGCATACATGGCGACATATCGGTTGTTGCCAATGGTTTTCTTGCAGGCAATTCCCTGCTAGAGCTAATCGAAGTGTATATGGGCGATTTGCTTGGCGACAAGGTGTATGAAAAATTTGGTTTGGAATTTCCTTTGCTTATTAAGTTTATTGATGCAAACGATGTGCTTTCTATACAGGTGCACCCCGACGATGTAATTGCAAAGGAACGACATAATGCTTTTGGAAAAACTGAAATGTGGTACATCATTCAGGCCGATAATGGCTCGGAGCTTATTTCAGGGTTTAACCAAAAAGCTGACAAGGAAATCTACATTAAATATCTTAATCAGAAAAAGCTGAAAGAGATTTTAAATTACGAAACAGTTGGCGAAGGCGATGTGTTTTTTATTCCTTCGGGAAGGGTACATGCTATTGGATCGGGCATCCTATTGGCCGAAATACAGCAAACTTCGGATATTACTTACCGGATTTACGATTGGGATCGTGTTGACACCAAAGGCAAGGGGCGCGAATTGCATACCGATTTGGCTGTTGATGTTATTGACTACAATCATTATGATAACTACCGCACTAACTATGATAAAATTAAAAATGCCGAAATAAACCTGGCGAATTGTCAATATTTTACAACAAACCTGCTGGAATTCGATACTGTTATCCATAAAGATTATAAGCTCCTCGATTCATTTGTTATTTTCTTATGTCTTGATGGGCAATTTAATATAGAATATGGAAGTAAAGAAAAATGTCAGGTTTCAAAAGGTGAAACAGTTTTGATACCCGCGGAGATTGATAATCTCGTTTTAGTACCAGATGGCACGACGAAACTATTAGAAGTGTTTATTCAAGATTTAGAGGTTCAACGTTGAGATTTGCAAACTGATCCTGCAACCAAAAATTCAGAATAAAAAAGAAAATGCAAAGAACAATACTATTATTACTACTGATTGTTATATTCAGCAATTGCTCCAATTCGCCAAAGCAATCACAGTTGGGCAAAAACAATTTAGAAAAACCATTACATTCTGTTACCGATCCCAAAGGCGAATGGATTGACGGACAGCCTGTTGTTTTTTTACTACATGGATGGAACAGTAATCCTGCCAATTTAGTTGCAATAAAAAGAAGGCTGAGCAAGCACTATAATTATGTTGCTATTCAGGCTCCATACAAGCTTGGTGAAAACTTATATTCATGGTTCGATATAAAATTCAAAAAAAAGGGAATTGTAATACCTAAGACAAGTGAATTTAATTCAAGCAGAATGAAATTGCACAATTTCATCGAAATCTATAAGAAAGAAAAGGACATTTCATCAGAAGATGTAGTGGTACTTGGGTTTAGCCAGGGAGCTACAATGGCACTTGAATTAGCTGTCAGTTATCCTGAGTCGATTTCGGCAGCAATGATAGTTGCAGGAATGTTTGCCCAAAAAAGATCGATAAATGATATTCCCGGTGATGAGATATGTAATATCGATTTTTTTCATGCACATGGTACAAGCGATGAAATTGTTCCACTAAAAGAAGCCCGAAAGATAAGAAGGTATCTTCGTAATTGCCCAAACTATTCTTTTAAAAAATACAAAACCGGACATGAAATGACCCAGGCAATGTTAAAAGATATGAAGAGGTGGTTGAACCATAGATTACGATAATCTGATTTTATAAAAGAACCAAATCAGCAAAGATGCAACTTGCTAAGTAACAATAAACTGTAGTGCTATTTTGAGATTTTTATATAATTGCACATTCCGCATAGCCAAAACTCATGCAAAATAAAATTACAGAGCTTTGTATTAATTTATACCGCAGCTATAATGCCTTTATTTTGTTTAAACTTTTGGTTATCCCAAAAAGCTCAATCGACTTTTTATTGTACGCCATGGCAGCTTCCTCTGCATTATTGAAAGTTCCCAGATTAATCCCTTTACGATGGAGGTAAATTATAGCCATATATTTTTTGCCACTTTTTACAACCCCCCGATAACCAGTTCGGTTTTCCGTCTTTTTTGTATTTCGTACCACATTCGACAATGTAGACCACTCAAGGTTTCTTACACGGTAGTCAAGTTTATTCCCATTAATAAATCGAACCCAAAATCTTTTCTCGGTATCGGGTTTAATGAGAAACCTCTCGGCAATAAGTTTTTGTAAGTAAATGGTTTCAACTTTATAGCTACCATCCAATTGTCGCCAATGTTTCTGAAAGAAAACGTAGCCATTTGAATGAAGCCGAAGGTTTTTTAAGAATTCAATCTTAATAAGATATGAATTATTAACCATATAGTCGTAAGTCTTGTCATCAACAACTGCGGTTTTCTTTGAGTTCTTTAATGTTACTTTGTAAAGCATATTTGTAAAATCTGATTAAACTTATACCACGTCCCATAGCTATAAGTTCCTGTTAAGTTTGTTGTGATTCAACAGCAAATAAAAACCCCCATTTTTAAACTCTTTGCTATCACTCCAAACTTCTGATTACTCTTTACTTTTTCCCTTTATTAATATTTTGTTTTAATGTGGTGTCTTGTACGTTGTTCATGTAAAATGGTTATGCTTTTTTTTAATATTTTTAATCACATCGACCTAATATTCAGAATATGAATTACTAACAAAGTGTAAATTTTAAAAAATTCCATAAAAAACCCGGATTTCGATAAAAAAACCCGGGTTCAATGTCAATTATTTCTGAACTCAAAATACCTAAAACGGGATAGGATATTTGTCTTCAAGGTCTCCAATTTTCTCTTCCACCTCATTAAGCACCTCGCACGATTTGATCAATGCTTTCATTGCATTATGGTCATTATATAAAGGGCGGTCGATTTCGAGAAATTCAACATGCCGGCGCACAATATCTTTGGCCAATTGTGTTCCTTTACCAAAAGCATATTCGCGAAAATCCAGGGCCTGGGCAGCAGCCATCATTTCAATACCGAGTATACCATAAGCATTGTCAAGTATCTGAAAATTCTTTATGGCCGTATTCATGCCCATCGAAACAAAATCTTCCTGATCGGCAGCTGCCGGAATAGACTGAATACTGGCAGGTGCCGATAATATTTTTTGTTCAACAATTTGCATATCGGCAGTATACTGGCTTAACATCAAGCCTGAAAACATGCCGGCTCCTTTTGTAAGGAAAGCCGGAAGCCCGACACTAAGTGCAGGATTATTTAACCTGTTCATTCTTCGCTCCGATAAAATGGAAACCATTGTTATTACTGTGCCTGCCATGTCCATTGGGACAGAAACGGGTGTTCCCTGAAAATTTGCACCGGATATTTGAATTCCTTCTTCGGGAAAGAAAATGGGGTTGTCGCCAACGCCATTAAGCTCAATTTCGACTTGCGAACGTGCATATTGGAGAGCATCGTGAGCTGCGCCGATCACTTGTGGTGTCGATCGCATCGAATAAGCATCCTGTACTTTACATGCAACTCTTTCTTCGGCCAAATCGCCACCGGCAACCATTTTTCTAATTGCTTCGGCACTTCGTACTGCTCCTTTAAAACCACGAATTTCATGCAGCTTCGATGAGTAAGGTTTCATGTTTGCCTTTAAAGCTTCGAGCGACATGGCGGCTGTAATTTCGGCTTGCTTTAACCAGTTATTGGCATCGTAAAGGAAAATTGCACTCATGGCTGTAAGTACATTCGAACCGTTTATAGTTGCCAGTCCATCGCGGGCTTCTAAACCGGGAATAGGAATCCCAGCTCGCTTCAATGCCTCTTTCCCTTCCAGCAATTCTCCTTTGTAATAAGCTTTTCCTTCGCCCATCATCAATAAAGCTATTTGCGACATAGGGGCAAGATCGCCACTGGCACCAACCGAACCCTTTTGGCAGACAAAAGGAGTTACCCCTTTGTTGAGCATTGCCACTAATGTTTGGGTGATTTCCGGCCGGCATCCAGAATTTCCGTGAGCATGAACATTTGCCCGGCCCAGCATAGCCCCACGAACATATTCCAATGGCATAGGATCGCCAATACCTGCTGCATGGTTGTATATAAGGTATTTTTGAAAATCCTTTACCTGGTCGTCGTTTAAAACAACTTCCGAAAATTCGCCAATCCCGGTGTTTACACCGTACATAATTTCTTTTGCTTCGATTTTATGTTCGAGCATTGCCCTGCATTTTTTTATTCGCTTGAGGGCATCGGGATGCAGTTTTACTTTCTCGCCGTTGCGTGCAACATTAACTACATCATTAATTGTAAGATAATTTCCTGTAATAGTATAAGCCATAATTGGATGTGTTTATTTGAATTCCGTTTGCGAAAATATAGTTTTCATTCAATATATTGTATGATAAAACCAGCTATTTTTACTATTTTTGATCTATATGAAAAATGACTAAGGCAATGGCCTCTAATTGGCTGCTAATCTCCGAATAAAATATTCGTGTATTCGCGGCAAAAAAAAATAAAATTATGTTTGATGAATTAAAGAAGTACAAAAACCACGGACATTTCTTTTTCAAACCCGGTGATACATTAGAAGATGAAAGTAAAGATGTATCCGATTTGCCCGGAGTTTATTATATTATCCGTCTTGCCGGTGGTAAAGTAGAACTTGTGTACATTGGGAAATCCGGTTCAACTAAACTAAAGGGCAAATTGAAACTATCAGGTTTACGTAACAGCATAAACAACAAAGAGGAGGATTTAATTGGCCAGGATTATTTTGATAAAAAATTCCGTGAAAAAAACATTGATGCTGTGGATATATACTGGTTTGTAACTTTTAATGATTCCTGCCGGGATTTACCAGGATATGTTGAAGGCTTGATTAAACAATTTTATTATAAGGTATATGGATGTTTGCCGGAATGGAATACAGCATTTTAGGTGATTCTTATTTGCAGCCACTTTTAGATCGGCCCGTTCAAAGTAAAAATCCCGTATGAAATGGAAAGTTAAGCCACCTCTAAAGACCGTACACTAAAAACTTTTCTTAAAGCTTCGATCTCACTTTCAGCGACAGTAACTACCGCTATTGTTTCGCCAAGTGCATTGAATACCTCCAATGAATATCCATCTTCGGAAATATTCGATGGATGATGTTCCACAATTGTTGCCACATCACCTTTTTTCAATTTCTTTTCAGGAATGTCCCTGAGCAAGGTTACTTCCTTAAATAATTCATATTTCATCATTAATTCAATTTTTAGCTGGAAACATAGTAATAAACTTAATCAAATTTCGACTCATTTTCGTTTATCCAAATTGAACAAACCGACAAGGTTTTGCCATTAGGGCCAATAAGTTTGCCTTTTATCTCATACTTATAGCCGTATCCGGTTTCCTCTGTGTGCAATGCATCCAGGGTAAGCAACTGAACTCGTATGTCCTTCCTTAATCTTTGTCAATTTTCCAATTTGTCGCCTGCTTTCGCAAGCCATTTCGATTTATCATTTCTTTTTCTGAAAGATAGCAGATATTCCTTGATCTTCTGGCTAAATCTTATCCGATAGCTATCGGATTTGAGGTGCTGGCATTTTATTTTTGAGGGGTGAAGCTCCGATATGTAATAGCATAGGGTGGACCTCGCCGACG
>JAYENH010000061.1:0-20714 GCA_034721995.1 Bacteroidota bacterium | reverse complement strand
TTTGGGGTATATTTCATGGGTTATTCCTTGTTTTCGACAAATTGTTCCTTATCCGATTCACCAATATGATTGGCAAAATTCCAAGTATGGCATTCACTTATTTTATTGTATTGATAAGTTGGGTTATTTTCAGGAGCGAAAATTTGTCGAATGCCTTTGGCTTTATTGCGAAAATGTTTTCGGGAGGTTTTGAGTATCACGCAATTTTGTTAAATCGCGAAATGTGGGCTATAATGGCTATGTCATTCTTTTTCTCTTTTTTCCCCGCCTTAAAAATTGGCCAAAAACTGACTGAGCAAGTTTTTTATGAGAAACATTCCTTACCATATTTTTTACTGTATTCGTGTATCTCAATAATCATTTTGTTTCTTTCAGTGGGGGCAATTACTTCATCAGGATTCAATCCATTTATTTATTTTAGGTTTTAATTTTTTTCCATGAAACTCAATAGAAATATAAAATTCATCCTTATTACAATTCTTGTCTTTCTATTGTTATTTCCATTCATCAACAAAAAAACAAAGATGATTTCTGTAGCAAAACTTAATGGTTCGTTCCAACTTTGCGAAAAACCTGACTTTGATTGGAGTTTGTGGTATGAGGGAGAATTTCAGGCAGGATTTGAAAAATGGATTGAGCAAAATATTGGCTTTCGACCTTTGTTTGTAAACATATATAACCAATATCGTTTTTCCTTTTTTAATCAGGTAAGCGCAGTTAATACTTTTGTGGGGAAAAACAATGTGCTTTACCAAACATCCTATTTGAATTCATATATGGGAAAGAATTTTATTGGTTCTCAGGAAATTAAAGAATCAGTAAGAAAAATGAAATGTGTGCAGGATGAGCTTCATGAAAACGGAAAATTGTTTTTATACATTATTGCCCCGGGTAAGGTGTCTTTTTTCCCTGAATATTTACCCGATTCAATTGATATTAAAGAAAAAGATAGTTCAAATTACGATGTGTTCTCAAAAGAGTTATTGCTGAAAAATATAAACCATATCGACTTCAGGAAGTTCTTTATTGAGGCAAAAGATACTTCGCAGTATCCTCTTTATCCTAAAACAGGGACTCATTGGAGTGGCTATGGTATTACGCTGGTTAGCGACTCCATCCTGAAATATGTTGAATCATTTAGTGATATTGATTTTGTTGATTACACCATTAAAAATGGAATTGTTACAAATGAAAATCTAAGGCATACCGACGAGGATATTGAGAAGGGGATTAATCTTGCATTTAATATAACTGATTGGGACATGTTTTACCCCGAATTGGAATTTGGCGATACATTAGGGAAAGATTTACCCACACTCCTTGATATTGGCGATAGTTATAACCAAAGTTTTTGGGGCTTTTATCCATTCTTTCAAACTGTTTTTAGCAATGATTCAAGATTTTGGTATTATTATAAAACCGAATCCTGGCCAGGTGTCGATGATATATCCCCATCACCCATGATACATCGAAACCTGCGAGAAGAGATAGATAAATGCGATGTTATTATGATTGTGGCAACAGAAGCCAACCTTTACCTGAAAGGCTATGGTTTTATCGAAGATGCATATTTGCGATTAACCGACGAGGGACGGGATATCCAGGAAGAACTTGAGAAGGAAATTAAATCTTATTTGCGACGCATCAGGAATAGCCCCGATTGGTTGAAATCAATAAAGGACAGAGCAAAAGCCAGAGATATTGGCGTTGATGAAATGATGAGGCTTGAGGCGAAATGGATGATTCACAAAAAAAGCAAGAAATAGTTTTGTGTTTTTTTTCCAATTCAGAATGGCCATCGCTCTAACATCAGCACTAACGAAACTCCCATGCCGGCACCGGAAAGTACAAGGTTCCACTCGCGATTTTTGACTCTAAAAAGGCGATCGAACAAAAACGCAAGTGTAAGCAAGATAATAACAATAATAATTTGCCCGAGTTCAACACCAATGTTAAATGCAAGCAAGGGAGCAATAATGTTTTCTTCACCACCGAGCAGGCCACGCAAATAGTTCGAAAAACCAAGTCCGTGTACCAGCCCGAAAACCATTGCAGCTAAATATTTAAACCGGTGATGTGTATTAGAAAATGCCCCGTTGCGTTGAAAAAAGTTTCCTGTTGCCGTAATAAATATAGTAAGCGGAATTACAAATTCCACAATATCACCCCGTATTGATATTAATCCTAAGGTAGCAAGCGCAAGGGTAAGCGAGTGTCCCAGGGTAAAAGCCGTAACAAGGATTAGTACTTTTTTCCAGTGTCTAAAATAATATATCGCACACAAACATATAATAAATAAAATATGGTCGTAGCCTTTGATGTCGGTAATATGGTTGAGACCAAGCTCTAAATACATTCTGAAAATTGACATGGTAGATTTTTTTTCAAAGAAAATACTTTTTCGGGAGATGAAACTGGGGATTTTTCATTTTATTTAGAATCATTCTGACTTATTTTCAGTATTCCTGCCACGATTTCAGTATAAACATGGTTGGTACATTTATTGAAATTGCTGTGGAAATTGAAACGAGTATCGAAAATTAAATTTTAAATATAAAAAGAATATGATGAATACAATGCAAAGAAGAAGAGGATTATTCCCGGGAGGAAAATTTTATACTGGTAACGAAAGTCGGATAAGCGATTGTTATGATGTACAGGGTTGTTTGTGTAAACCGGCAGCTAATGTAATCGAAAACAACGATAGTTTTATTCTTGAACTGGCCGCTCCTGGTTTAACGAAAGAAGATTTCGAACTTAAATTAGACAAAAGATTATTGACCATCAAGTCGGATTTTGAAACAGCCGAGTTGCCCGAAAACGCAGAAATGATACGCAAAGAGTTTTGCTATAAAGGATTTGAGCTTTCCTTTGGTTTGCCCGACAGTGCAAAAACTGATGCTATTTCGGCAAGCTATGAAAACGGAGTATTGAAAGTTGTTATTCCAAAATTGGAAGAAGCCAAAGAAAAACCGGCAAGGGAAATTTCAGTTTCATAAAAAATCAGGATTCGAATATAATAATGTAAAAAAGCCACGGATTCGAGAATTCGTGGCTTTTTAAAAATGGCAACCTCAATAATAAATCATCAATAATAAATCATCAATGTAAAAGCCTACTTTGCATAAATGTATAGCTCAATTGTTTCTTTACCCATTCCTGTAAACTCATCATAATACCTATATACTTTTTCATAATTCTGTTGATCAAATTCAATGTCGGGAGCTATTGCATAAAAAAGTATCCTGTCGTTTTTGTTGTTTAAAACAATGTTTGTAATCTGAGTTGTTTCAATAATTCCTTCATCATCGGTAAAACCTGTTAATGTGTCATTTGGAGTAGCCTCATCGGTTCCACACGGCAAATAAGTAATCTCAATTGTTACCTCTACATTTTCGAGCGGAACAGTATCTTTCGATATTTTCACTACATGAACAACTGCTCCAACATTCAGAACTTTGTTGGCAGCATCGTATTTTGTACAAGTATCTTCTTCTTCCTTCTCGCACGAAGTAAATATTGTAAGGCTACCAACAATTATTAGTATTACAAATGTTAATGATTTTTTAATTATTTTGTCCATAATACATATACTTTTTTAAATTATTTACAAAGTTTAAAATTGTGTTTTTATTTGATGTATAACATAATATAGAGTTACTCAAAATTTCCAATACATCAGGTTTATGCTAATTATTGTTTTAATTATAATGAAATAATATTACTTAATTCTTCTCTGAGTTCTTCGTAGTTTGTAACTACGGGAAATTGAGGAAATTCATCAATTACATTTTGCGGAGGTGAAAAAAGAATCCCCTGGTTTGCCTGTTGCAACATTGTAACATCGTTGTACGAATCGCCCATTGCAATTATTTCATACTCTAAGCTTTGTAGTGCCTGAACAACTTTTCTCTTCGGATCCTTTTGGCGGAGGTTATAGTTGGTAATCATTCCGTCGCCATTGGTTGTTAACGAATGGCAAAGCAATGTAGGATTTCCGAGTTGAGCCATAAGGGGCTTTGCAAATTCCTTAAAAGTATCGGAAACTACAATAACCGGGATTTTGGTACGAAGAAAATCAAGAAACTCTTTTGCGCCATCCAATGGTTTGATAGTAGCAATCACATCCTGAATATCATTTAAAGTAAGATTGTGTTCTTTCAGGATTTTTAGCCTTCGGGTCATCAGAACATCGTAATCGGAAATATCGCGTGTGGTTAGTTTCAGTTCTTCGATTCCTGTCTTTTTTGCTACATTAATCCAGACTTCGGGAACAAAAACACCTTCAAGATCGGAACATAAAATATGCATTTGTCTATTTTTTTTTGATTAATACTTGTTTTTAAGATACGTTTTAAAAGCCTCGTATCCGAGTGGCAGATAATCGTACATTTCTTCTTTTTCATCTAAACCCCTAAGACTTGCAGGCAAATCGGGATCGAAATTTAAAAGACTGTTTATTTCTTCGGGGAATTTTGCCGGATGGGCTGTTTCAAGCGAAACACATAATTGATCATCAGCATATTTTTCCTGATTAATATTCAGAAACTTTTCAAGCCCATGCCAACCAACTGCCCCATGTGGTTCGAGAAGCAATCCATGTTTTTTCCATGCCTGTTTGATAGTTTCGCGCGTTTGGGCATCGCTTACACTAACCGAAAAAATCTCATTTCGCATTAGTTCCAAATCAGGAGCTTTCGAAATGTTGCCCTTTTCGTCCATTACTCCGCCATATAAAGCAAGCAAACGCGAAATATTACTTGGATGGCCTACGTTCATTGCACTCGAAATACAATTTTTTGAAGACTCTAATTTCTGATATTTCCCTGTTTTCATCAAATTGGGGAACTCATCATTTTCGTTAGTCGAAATTACAAATTTCTTAATCGGAAGTCCCATTCTCATTGCCAGCATACCACCCATCATATCGCCAAAATTTCCTGAAGGAACAGAAAATATAACATCATCACCATCAATACCTTTTCTTAATTTGGCAAAAGAATAAAAGTAATATACAATTTGGGGGACAAGCCTGCCAATATTTATTGAGTTAGCAGATGACAGACTCAGGTAATCCAGTTCGTTATCGGCAAAAGCCTCTTTTACAAGTGCCTGACAATCGTCGAATTTGCCATCAATAGAAATAATTTGTACGTTTTTGCCTAAGGTTGTCATTTGCTTGCGCTGCCTTTTAGTAACCTCCTTTTCGGGAAATAGTACAACAACCTCAATATTGTCGAGGCCATAAAAAGCATTGGCAATGGCACTTCCTGTATCGCCCGAAGTAGCTGTAAGGATAAGAAGTTTTCCACCCTTTTTCCTGATATAATATTGCATGAGCCGTCCCATCATGCGGGCGGCAAAATCTTTAAACGAAGCAGTTGGCCCCTGGTCTAAGCGCATTATATACTTATTGCCATAAACATTTTCGAGAGGGACAGGATAATTATATGCATCCTTTACCAATTCCAGAAGATCCTTATCAGGTATCTGCCCAACAAGAAATTTCCTGATTACCTCGAAGGCAATCTCAAAATATTGCTTATCTGTGAATGCCAGAATTTCTTCCTTCGAAAATGTTGGTATCTCCCTCGGAAAGAATAATCCCCTGTCAGGGGCTATTCCTTTCAGCAAAGCCTCGCTAAAAGTAACAGGCTTTGCTTTTTCGTTGGTAGAATAAAATAAAATGGATTGTTCCATATATTTAGCGTATTAAAGTTGCTGATGATGCACCCCCGGCTGAATATTCGGGAGAAGTATATTTAATTTTCTTCCCGTCTAAAACTTCTAATGCCTGGTTCAGGTCGGCAATAATATCGTCGGGATGCTCGGCACCAACACACAAACGGATCAGGTTGCCCGGAATATTCGCCAGTTTGCGGCCTTCTTCGCCCTGCTGCGAGTGAGTGGAAATTGCCGGAATTGTAACCACAGATTTAATCCTTCCGAGATCGGTAGCACGCCATATACGTTGCAGTCCGTCGAATACGTCACGTGCTGCCTGTGCGCCCCCTTTTACACAAAACGACATTAAGTGTCCAAAACGGTTTACTTTTTCGTTATAAAGATCGTCATGCTCGGAATCGACCAGAACAAGATATTTTTTTGCCAATTCATTCAATGGGTGCGATTCAAGACCTAAGTAATCTACTTTTTCGATGTGTGGATGTTTTTCTAAAAACTTAGCCACTTTCATTGTTGAGCGGCTGCATAAATCAACTCTTGTCCGTACGGTACGAATATCGTTAAGGGCCATAATAGCGTTCATGGGAGAAATGTTTGGCCCGTTGTCGCGGTTTGGCAGGGTTTTCAAATACATACAGAAATCTTCTTTCATCTCTTCGGGGCCAAATTTCGATACAATGTTTTTCTTTGCAATTATAGCACCTGCAATAGAAGTACCGCTTGTAGCCAAACTTTTTGTTACCGATTGAATAACAATATCGGCACCGAATCCTATAGGTCGCATTAATGCAGGAGTTGCCACTGTTGCATCAACAATTAAAACTATGCCGTGCTTGTGGGCAAGTTCGGCTACTTTTTCCAGATCGAAAAATGCTTGTCCGGGGTTACTTGGCATCTCGCCATATAAGAAACGGGTATTCTCATCTATTTTCGATTCCCATTCAGATATATCGTTTGAGTTGACAATTTTGCGCCATTCGATATTCCGTTCGTGGTCTTTTCTAATATTAAATTGCTGATAAGTACCGCCATAAACCTGACTTGTAGCAACAAAATTTATGGGCTGGTTTGGGTTTTCATGATCAACGTTCAGAAATGGTTCTACCGCGCTGTGAATAGCTGCCATACCCGACGAAGTTGCAATACATGAAGTGTCGTGGCCGGTTTTATAACCTTCCAATAAAGCCAGCACGCCTTCAAGATAATACATGCTTGGATTGGCAATTCGAGAGTAACACCATGTTGGGACTTCATAACCCAAAGCAGCTTCCATTTCGTCGCTATCGCGATATGCCTGAGAAGTTGACATGTAAATTGGTTCGATAATCGACCCCTGGTTAAAATCCAAAGCTTCCTGCATGGAGTAAATTCCGTGCACTGCAATAGTGTCGAATTTACATTGCTTCATTGTATCAATGTGCTTCTTGTGCCATTCAGCCGAGCGTTTCGCGGCTTCTACATAAAAATCTTTTCCTTTATTCATCCTGATGTAAATTAGTTTTAAATTTCGAGCGAAGATAAAGAAAAGATTTAAAGTCCATAAAGGATAAATATCATGGATACTTGATAATTTCTCCAGTCTTGAAAAATTTGGCTTGTATCAGTGGGAAGCCTGGAGAAATGGAGTGCCTCAATAGTAAAGTTTGAGTGCTGGATCAAGGTATTAATTAAGAGTTAAAACTAAAATTCGCAACCGGTTTCCTCTCTCAATATTTATCTTTCCAAAGTTTTTTTATCAATCGCAAAGCTTCGGTTTCGCGAGGATTGTTTTTTGGGTGATATAGTTTTTTGCCTATTAATGTTTCGGGCATACATTCCAAAGAAGTGAGATTCTCCTCGTAATCGTGGGCATATTTGTAATCCTTTCCGTAGCCAATATCCTTCATCATTTTAGTTGGGGCATTACGCAAACTAAGTGGTACAGGCAAATCACCGGTTTTTCTCACAAGGGCCTGGGCATCGTTTATTGCCATGTATGCCGAATTGCTTTTTGGCGATGTAGCAAGATAAATTGCTGTTTCCGACAAAATAATCCTCGATTCAGGCCATCCAATTAAATTAACAGCCTGAAAACAATTTGTGGCCAGCAACAGGGCATTTGGGTTTGCCAGGCCAATATCTTCGGAAGCAAGGATTACCAATCGTCGGGCAATAAATTTGGGGTCTTCGCCACCTTCTGCCATTCGCGCAAGCCAATATACAGCTGCATTGGGGTCGCCAGTTCTTATCGACTTGATAAAAGCCGAAATAATATCGTAATGCTGTTCGCCGGTTTTATCGTACAAAGCCAGATTTTGCTGCACAGATTCGATAACCAGGTTGTTTGTAAATTTCACTGTTTCAGAATCGGAAGCTGCCACAACTAATTCAAGAATGTTCAACAATTTTCGGGCATCGCCACCCGAAAGGCGCAAAAGGGCTTCATCTTCAACAAGCGAAATTTTAAATTTCTTTAGATAATAATCAGTAGAAATTGCATTATTGAAAAGCACTAATAAGTCTTTGTTTTCGAGAGCTTTTAAAATATACACCTGGCATCGCGAAAGCAGGGGGCTAATAATTTCGAAAGAAGGGTTTTCGGTTGTTGCCCCTATTAGGGTTATTACTCCCTCCTCCAC
The DNA here is from genome assembly GCA_034721995.1 of Bacteroidota bacterium. Classification (GTDB taxonomy): domain Bacteria; phylum Bacteroidota; class Bacteroidia; order Bacteroidales; family M50B96; genus JAIOYV01. The sequence goes on along the minus strand of JAYENH010000061.1, from coordinate 12,411 downwards.
TGCGCCCAGCAATGAGTCCTGTTGCGATTTATTAAATCTGTGGATTTCGTCGATAAAAAGAATTGGGTTAGGCTTATCGAAATACCGTAGTTTTTTTGCCTTTTCAATTGTTTCCCTAACATCTTTTACGCCTGAATGTACGGCACTAAGCGTAAAAAAAGAGCGTTCCAACTCGTTTGCAATAATCCGGGCCAGGGTAGTTTTTCCTACTCCCGGCGGTCCCCAAAGTATAAACGAGCTTATCTTTCCTGATGTTATCATTTGCCGTAACACAGCACCGGGGCCAACAACATGATCCTGTCCGAGATAAGCTTCCAGTTTTTTTGGGCGTAAACGTTCTGCTAATGGTTGATTTGGCAATTGATCCATAAGGTTAAATTTTCAGTAAAATAAAGATAATCGAACCGCATTTGCAAATTGGTCGTTCTTCTGCGCTAAAGGGGTGTACAACAAATATCCTATTATTATCATCAAATATTTTTTTGTCATCGAATTAAACGAATTAAACGAATTTTTACCTGGCATAAGTCGTGTTTTAAAAATCAGTGTAAACTCGTACAATCAGTGTTATCCCCCGAAATAATCGGGGCAGGCTGTGTTCTGTTTTTTTGTTTGCAACTTTAGCTGCGCTATGGAATTAAGTATTATCTTTGCGGCTCGAAAATTTTAAATTATTTAAATTAAAAAGTATGCCAGTAAAAATTAGATTAGCACGACATGGTAGAAAGCGTAAGCCTTTCTATTACATAGTGATTGCAGATGGCAGAGCACCACGGGATGGTAAGTACATTGAACGAATAGGTTCGTATAATCCTAATACCAATCCGGCTACCATCGATTTAGATTTTGACAAAGCCCTCACGTGGCTTCAGAAAGGCGCACAGCCAACTGAGACAATGAGGCACATCCTTTCGTTTAGAGGGGTAATGTACAAAAACCATCTTTTAAAGGGAGTCGATAAAGGAGCATTCTCCGAAGAAGTTGCAGAAGAGAGGTTTAGAGATTGGTTAGAAGAAAAAGAAGCTAAGAATCAAGCCAATATAGACAAAATTAATGGTGAGGTCGATAAAGAAGCTAAAAAGCGTCTTGCAGCAGAAACCAAAGTAAAAGACGAGCGAGCTGCTCAAATTGCTGAAAGGCAATCTGCATTGGTTGCCGAAGCCGAGGCCGAGACTAAAGAAGCCAAAGAAGCAGAAGAAGCAGCAGTAGAGGAAGAAACAGCAAAAGAAGAAGCAGCAGCTAAAGAAGAGCCTGTTGCAAAAGAAGAGCCTGTTGCAAAAGAAGAGCCTGTTGCAAAAGAAGAGCCTGTTGCAAAAGAAGAACCAGCAGCAAAAGAGGAACCTGCTCCGGCAACTACCGAAGAAAAAAAGCCTGAAGAGAAAAAAGAAGCTCCGGCAGAAACAAAAGAAGAACCAAAAGCTAAAGAAGGAGAAGAAAACAAATAGGTTTTATCTCCATCTAAATATATTTAAACCCCGGCAACTTGTCGGGGTTTTTTTATTGGAAAATGATTTTTTTTGTTTCAAAAGATAAAACAATTATGAAGAAGTTGATGAATTAGTTAAGCAGATTAATTCAGACAGGATAAGTGCTTTAAAACGTTATATTATTAGGGGTAAAAACACTAATCCTGCTTTTGTTGTATTGAAAATAAACTCATTAAAAGCATTCTTTTATTTTGTTGAATCATTACATCAGGAAATACATCTGAATGAAGATATTCATTTTTTTCATGAATATTTTAAACCAATAATGCATAAGTTTATTTATAAATCTGCCAGTTGGTTTAATATTTGCCTTCGCTTTCGTACAAAATTACGGCATTTTTCATCTATCCACAAAAGTAGTTGACACTTTTTCCTCTGTGAAACTCCGTGTTTTTTCTCTGTTTACCTCTGTGGTTGAATTTTATATTTATATTAACCACAGAGCTATACAGAGTTTTGCACAACTTGTCCCGCTTTTCGCGGGAGAGTTTCACAGAGGATAAAACCCAACATTACTGAAAATGTGTAAACCGAAATAGCAGACATAAGCAATTTAACGGCAAATTGATAACCTTGTACGGTTTCCCAAAAATATCAGTAATAGAATTCACGGGTGATTTATTGTCCGTTCTTAATAATACTATATTTGTACAACTTTATATGGGTAGCCGATGATTATAAATAGTAAATATTTATCCTTTATTACTTACATTTGTGGTCATTAATAATTTAACCTGAGACATAATGCTATGAATAAAATAAAAATTGATTTGTCGGGATTGGATGCTTTCTTTAAAACTGTTGATATTAAAAAACTAAAATCCGAAATCCCGGTTCAGCAAAAAAAGATAATTGAAAAAACCGGAAAAGGGAACGATTTTCTAGGTTGGCTTGATTTGCCGTCGAAAACTGACAAAAACGAAATAGCCCAAATAAAGCAACTGGCTGATGGCTTAAAACAAAAAGTCGATTATGTTGTGGTTATAGGCATTGGGGGTTCATACCTTGGATCCAAAGCTGTTGTCGAAGCCCTTTCTAATTCTTTTGCTGCTTACCGGGAAAAAGGCGATTATCCAAAAGTCCTGTTTGCAGGTCAAAATATTGGCGAAGATTACCACTACGAATTACTGCATTTTCTGAAAGATAAAAACTATGCTCTGGTTGTAATCTCGAAATCGGGAACAACCACCGAGCCTGCCCTTGCTTTTCGCTTGTTGAAAAACGATCTCGAAAACAGATATAATTCCGAAGAAGTTCGCGAAAGGATAATTGCAATTACTGACAGTGCCAAAGGCGCACTGCGTACGCTGGCTGACAAAAAAGGCTATCAAACGTTTATTATTCCTGATGATGTTGGCGGACGTTTTTCGGTTCTGACCCCCGTTGGCCTGTTGCCAATTGCCATTGCAGGGTTCGATATCGAAAAACTTTTAAATGGGGCAAAATACATGGAGCAAATTACGGCATCGGATGATTTTGACAAAAACCCTGCTGCACAATATGCTGTTGCCCGAAATATAATGTATCGCGAAAATAAAACAAATGAAATACTGGTAAACTATAACCCCAAACTACATTTTCTGGCCGAATGGTGGAAACAGCTTTATGGCGAAAGTGAGGGTAAGCAGGGCAAAGGGATTTTTCCTGCTGCTGTCGATTTTTCTACCGATTTGCATTCGATGGGCCAATATATCCAGGATGGTATCCGCAATATTTTCGAGACGGTAATTTCGGTAGAAAATCCCGAAAATGAATTAAAAATTCCATTTGATAATGAAAATCTCGATAAGCTAAATTTCATTGCTAATAAAAGAATCGACCATGTAAACAAAATGGCCGAACTTGGTACACGTCTGGCACATATTGATGGCGGCGTGCCGAATATCAGGATTACTATTCCCGAAATATCAGAATATTACTTAGGACAACTCATTTACTTTTTTGAGATTGCCTGTGCCCTTAGTGGTTATATTTTAGATGTAAACCCATTCGATCAGCCGGGCGTAGAAGATTACAAACGTAACATGTTTGCCCTGTTGGGCAAACCCGGTTTCGAAGCCGAAACCGAAAGGATACGGAAAAGGATATAAATTATTGGTTTACTATCTCATTTTTCAATCTTGGTGAATCTCTAAAGTCTTTTTGCATCAAAAGATTAACATCTAAAATATTTTAACCATATAAGGATTATATGAACATATAAGAAAAACTGTGTTTTCCCTTATATTCTCTTATATGTTTTATATGGTATAGGTTACGACTTTTTTGTCATGTTTACGAATTAAAAAAGAAAATTGCGACAATTTCAATTTGTGAACAAACAGGGATAATTGCTTGATAAGATAATCAAGGATCAGGAGGCCTGAATGTAGTTTTTTGAAGTCTGATCATACATCTTTCTTCCTACTATTAATTTTGGTTAAAATACTGAAACTTATTTGTAGAAAATCGGTATGAGTATACTGTATAAATCTAATGTTTTTAAGTGATTACAGTATCGGATTATGAGATTTAAAAACCTGAAAATAGGAAAACGCTTTGGCATGGGCTACGGCTACATGATTGTGTTAACTACCATAATTGGTGTTATATACATAAACGAAATGGAAGTGCTTACCAAGAAGAACCTTCATTTTTATGAACAGGCATATACCCCCAAAAGACAGATTGAGTTGCTAAACGATTATTTGGACAACTCTCAATTATTGAGTAACAGATTGATTTATATCACTTCTGAAAACAAATCAGATTCGCTGATATTTCTTCTCGAAAATAATCAGAAGAAATACAATTCACTTTTTATTTCGATAAAAGGAAACCCAAGAATTACTGCCAAAATGGATGTAGCCGACTCCCTTTTCCATGTGCTGAAGTTTGAAAACATGAAACTTACTGGTTTAATCAGAAACAATAAAAGCAACGAAGCCCGGATGTTGTATGAAGAAACCAGTCTTGCGAATTTTTTAAAACTTAGGGATGAATTAAAAATTATATCGCAACAAATAGACCTAATGGCCGGAGATTTCTATCAGGGAGTTAAAGACAGGCGGATACAAATTTGGATTTTTATGGGGCTTTTGTTTGTGTTTGCATTTATCACTAATATATGGCTGGCATTTGCTATAGTTAAAACAGTTACCAAACCATTACGCGATTTTATTGGAAGGGTGAAGGAAATTGCACTGGGAAACCTTGATGTTGAAATTGAAGGCAATGGCAACGATGAGATTGGAATATTGGCTGGAACGCTGCGCGAAATGCAGGAAAACCTTCAGCATAAATCCAAAATGGCGAGGCAGATTGCCAATGGAGATTTTGCCGAAAAAGTTAAGCTGATTTCTAATAACGATAAGCTTGGTATATCTATTAACCAAATTGTTGATAACTTTAGTGTTGTGGTTGACAGAGCTAATAAAATTGCTTCGGGCGATTTTAGCCTGGATGTGAAACCCGATTCGGAAAACGATGAACTTGGTATGGCCATGCTCAATATGTTAGACAGTCTTAAAGAAGTTGTCAGTATATCGAAAGTAGTTGCCGCTGGTGATTATTCTGTTATGCTGGAACCAAAATCGAAAAACGACGATCTAAGTATTGCCTTGTCGGAAATGACAAGCAGCCTTCGCGAGATGAGCCGCGAAAACGAACGTCAGAATTGGATAAAAACCGGAGTTAACGGCCTTAACGATAAAACACGTGGTGAGCTTGAAACTCAGGAAATGGCAAAAAATATTGTTACCTTTTTGTCGAAATACCTTGATGCTTCGATAGGTGCAATTTACCTTGCCGACAACGAAAACACAGAATTTCATCTTGCTGCAAGTTATGCCTTTACACACCGTAAAGGATTACAAAATACAATAAAGCCTGGCGAGGGGCTTGTGGGGCAAGTTGCTACGGAAAAGGAATTGATATCGCTTGTTGATGTTCCTGATAATTATATTCGGATTGGATCATCACTGGGCAACCAGTCGCCACATAATATTATTGTAGCACCCTTTGTGTTTGATGGTTTCGTGTATGGTATTATTGAACTGGGCAGTTTTAAAGATTTTTCTGAAACGCAAATCGAATTTTTGAAAACCATTTCGGAAAGTGTTGCAATAGCCCTAAATACTGCCAAAGCGCGTTGGCAAATGAAAACTTTATTGACAAAAACCAGCGAACAGGCCAACGAATTACAGAATCAGCAAAAGGAGTTGCAGATAAAAAATGTGGAATTGGAAGAACAAACTTCTGCATTAAAAAAGTCGGAAGGGGTACTTCAAACACAGCAAGAAGAGCTACGAGTATCGAACGAGGAATTGGAAGGGCAAGCTATTGCCCTGAAAAAGTCGGAGCACGAATTGCAGGCTCAGCAAGAAGAGTTGCGCGTAACAAACGAGGAGCTTGAAGAAAAAACAAAGTCGCTTGAAATTCAGAAATCAGAAATAAGCAAAAAAAACCAAGATCTCGAAGAAGCAAGAATACAGATAGAAAACAAAGCCAAAGAACTTGAATTCAGTAGCAAATACAAATCTGAGTTTTTGGCAAATATGTCGCACGAATTGAGAACGCCTCTTAACAGTTTGCTTATTTTGTCACAGGATTTGGCAAATAATTCTATCGGGCATTTAGACGAAAATGAAGTGGAATCGGCTGAAATTATAAATAAAAGTGGTCAAGACTTGCTGAACCTGATAAACGAAATACTCGACCTTTCTAAAATTGAATCGGGTAAAATGATAATGAATTTTGAAATGGTGAGCCTTTCGGATATTATTGGAAAATCGCAGCGTAATTTTAAACGGCTTATCGAAGACAAAGGATTGAATTTTAAAATTCATATTTCTGAGAATATTCCCGAAAATATTTATACCGATGTCCAACGTGCAGATCAGGTAATAAAAAATTTATTGTCGAATTCGCTTAAATTTACCCAAGAGGGAGATATTACAATAACATGTTCGCTTCCGGTAAATGATGTGGATTTATCGCTGTCAGGACTCAATAGCAACAAGACTCTGGCTATTTCAGTAAAAGATACCGGCATTGGAATACCCCATGCAAAGCAGCGCGAAATATTCGAGGCATTTCAACAAGCCGATGGTGGCACTTCACGTAAATATGGAGGTACGGGGCTTGGTTTGTCAATTTCGAAAGAGCTGGCCAAATTGTTGGGTGGCGAATTGCAACTCGAAAGCGAACCCGGTAAAGGCTCGGTATTTACTCTGTATCTTCCTCTCCAAAATAATACGAGGCAATTGGACCTGAACAAAAGCATTTCATCGCACGATGAAAAATTCTCAAAAAAAGAAGAAAAAGTTGGCACGACCAATCAGGCAAAAAAAACAAATACAGAACTAAAAGCATTGTCTATTGCCGACGACAGGAATAAACTTGTTAAGGATAAAAAAACTATTTTGGTTATTGAAGACGATCCGCAATTTGCCAAAATATTATACAAACAATGTCAGCAAAGTGGGTTTAATTGTATTGCTGCGGCAAGTGGCGAGGATGGTCTCGCCCTTTCGGCAGAGTTCAGTCTCGATGCCATTATTCTGGACATTAAGCTTCCCGGAATTGATGGTTATACCGTGCTCGACCGTTTGAAAGAAAATGCAGAAACTCGGCATATCCCTGTTCACATGATGTCGGGCAATGACGAAAATTCCGATGTTTTCAGAATGGGTGCCATTGGCTATTTAACCAAACCTGTTAGTGCAAACCAGTTATCTGAAACATTCGTGAAGTTGGAGAATTATATCGAAAGAAATGTCAAAAACCTGTTGCTTATTGAAGATGATAAGAATATTAGAAAAAGCATAAGAAAAATAATTGACCATAAAGATGTGTTTATTTCTGAAGCTGGCAATGGGGAAACTGCTCTCGATATGATTGCTTCGGAGCAATACGATTGTATGGTGCTTGACCTCGGTTTGCCCGATATGACTGGTTTTGAGTTGTTAGATAAGCTTGAAAAAGAAAATAAAAAAGGTATTCCGCCTGTAATTGTTTATACCGGGAGGGAGTTGAGCCAGGAAGAAAATATTAAACTTCAGCAATATACAAATTCGATTATCCTGAAAGGTGTAAAATCGGAGGAGCGATTGCTGGATGAAACAGCATTGTTTCTGCATCACGTTGTGGCCGATATGCCAAAAAATCAGCAGAAAATTATTAAAAACCTTCATAATAAAGAAGAGCTTTTCAAGGGTAAAAAAATACTTATTGTTGATGACGATATGCGGAATGTGTTTGCCTTGTCGAAAATTCTTGAAGCAAAAGGATTGATTATTACAAAAGCTGTAAATGGCAAAATGGCACTTGATGTTTTAAACCGGGAGGAAAAATTCGACCTTGTTTTAATGGACATTATGATGCCCGTGATGGATGGTTACGAAGCTATGCAAAATATACGAAATGATGTAAAACTAAGAAGCCTTCCCCTTATTGCCCTTACGGCCAAAGCAATGAAAAACGACAGGGAAAAATGTATTGCAGCCGGAGCCAGCGATTATCTTACCAAACCAGTGAATATTGATAAGCTATTGTCGTTGATGAGGGTGTGGATGTATAAATAATTATGTATTATTGATTAGTGAAATTGTTGAATGGAAAATACAAATTGGAACACATGTAATGTAGAGACAAGGTATGCCACGTCTCAATATTTACTCAAAGGGGTGTTTGTTTTAGACAAACAAGCCATGTCTCAACCTTATTCAACTTCCCTGGCACAAACTCTAACGTCTTAAACTGTTATGGCAGATAAACCAAAAATACTTATTGTTGATGATAAAATCGAAAACCTGATTGCCCTGGAAAAAATCCTCGGTAATTTCGATGTAGAATTTATTAGATCGCTGTCGGGCAACGAAGCCATTGTAAATACTTTTCTTCACGAGTTTGCTCTGGCCATTTTAGATGTGCAAATGCCCGATATGGATGGCTACGAAACTGTTGAAATACTCCGTCAGGAAGAGCGTACTATGTACCTGCCCATAATTTTTGTTTCGGCAATTTACAAGGACGACTTTTATGTGATAAAAGGTATTGAAACAGGTGCAGTAGATTTTATTTCAAAACCAATTGTGCCAGCAATATTGCGGGGCAAAGTGCGGGTTTTTGTCAATATGTATAATCAGAAAAAAGAACTGGAAAAAATTAATGTACAATTGCAGATTGCCAAAGATAAAGCAGAAGAGGCCACACATACAAAATCGTTGTTTTTGGCAAGCATGTCGCACGAAATTCGTACTCCGATGAATGGCATTATCGGAATGACAGATATTTTGAAAAACACCAATCTGACTGAGGATCAGGAAGAATATGTGAGTATTATAGATGTTTCGTCTAATAACTTACTCACGATAATAAACGATATCCTCGATTTCTCTAAAATAGAATCGGGACAAATTGAGCTTGAAAAGATTAGCTTTGATTTAAAAAAGGAAGTAAACGAAATAATAAAACTCTTAAAACTAAAAACCAACGATAAAGGCATTGAACTGAAACTTGAAATTAATAGCGAAGTACCAAATCTCGTAAAAGGAGATCCTGTAAGGCTAAGACAAATAATTATTAATTTAATCAATAATGCAATAAAATTTACCGACAAGGGCTGGGTAAAATTAAAGTTTGATAAAATAAGAGAAGAAGGTAATTTATGTAAGCTTCATATTCAGATTATTGATACAGGAATTGGGATTTCTGATGATGGTAAAAAGCGTTTGTTTAAAGCATTTTCGCAAACTGACACTAATATTACACGAAAATATGGCGGAACAGGTTTGGGACTTATAATATCGAAAAATCTTGCAAAACTGATGAATGGAGAAATCGGGGTTGAAAGCGAGCCGGGAAAAGGTTCTAAATTTTGGTTCACTATTGAAGTGGAAAAAAGTGATGTTATAAAACCGGAAATTGAAAAATCGCAAAAAGGGGCGAAAGCCAAATCAGGTGCTTTAAAAATATTGCTTGCCGAAGACAACCCTATAAATCAGAAAGTGGCTGTTTTTAATATCGATAAGCTGGGCCACAGTATTGATATTGCCGGCAATGGGAAAATTGCTATTGATAAATATCTTGCCAATAGCTACGATGTAATTTTAATGGATATCCAGATGCCTATTATGAGTGGCATTGAAGCGACGAGACAAATAAGGCAAATAGAAAGAGAAAAGAAAATAGAGAAAAAAATAAAAATCTTTGCAATGACGGCCAATGCCATTAAGGGCGACCGTGAACGCTTCATGTCCGAAGGCATGGACAATTATATTAGCAAACCCTTTAAACCCGAAAATTTAGAAAAATTGTTGCAAGAAGCGTATTGAAAGTCTGAGGGTTGAAAGCTTCAATATTTAGTGTGTTCATGCATAAATATCAGAACTCCTGATCCATCGTATATGAAATTGTCGCATAAACCGGATGTATAGATTTCTTATTATGATATTTCTTATCCACTCAGAGTGCAAATATTTGTAGTTTAATAAGAAATTGGAAAAATATAAATTACACTAAACTGTTTGAATACAATAAATTTAACCATATAAGGATTATAAGAACATTTAAGAAAAATTGTGTTTTTCCTTATATGTTCTTATATGTCTTATATGGTATATTTTACGGTTTTTTGTCATTTTTACGAATTAAAATGGAAAATTGCGACAATTTCAATTTGTGAACAAACAGGGATAATTGCTTGATAAGATAATCAAGGATCAGGAGTTCTCAATATACTTGCTGATTGCTGACTGCCTACTGTATATCGAGACCTCCAAACTTTGGTTTTTTATTTTTAGACTGTGCTACTTCTCTAATTTCGAAAAATCTTCAAGCAGAGTTTTGTTTTCGATAAAATCGTATAGGCTTAGTTTCCTGAGGTTATAATAAAACGAATAATAATTTCGTAGTGCTGAAATGTACTGTCGGCGGTTTTGATCCTTTTCGGCCAATGCATTATTTAGTTCCATTACATCAATTTTTCCTATCAGGAAACGCTGCTTGGTAACCCTGTAGCGGAATTGAGCAATTGTATCGGCTTTGGCGGCAATGGTGAGCTGATCGTCCTGCATGTTAAACTGCATTACTTTTAGGTACACATCCTGCTCGAAATCTATGCGGTTTTGCCGTACCGAAGTAAAAATCACTTCGCGGTTCGACTCGGCCATCTTTACACCACCCCTGCCTTTGCCCCAGTCGAGAATTGGCACCGATAATCCTATGTTCACCTGTAGACTATTGTCGGGGTCTTTGTACACATCTGCAATTTGTGGAGCACTTTGGTTAAGGCCGTATTCTGTAAATAAATTGGCACTAAATCCACGATTGGCTTTAGCTTGTGCCACATTACGGTTGGCCTGGATAAGTTGCCTTTGGTATGATAATATATTGGAGTTATTTTCGAGTGCTTCCTGAATTGCAATATTATATGGAATTTCAACATCAGGAACCGTTTCAGGGATTATTAATTCAATATTTACTGTTTCATTGTATCCGAGAAAAGAACGCAACCTGAATTTTTTAACCTCAAGATCGAGCCTGGATTCTTCTAAGTTCGATTTTGATTTCAGAAAACCCAGCTCCATTTGTAAAAGCTCGTTTAGGGCAATAGTACCGATGTTGTATCTTCCCTGCGAGATATGGTACAGTGTATCGGTATTGTTATAATTCATTTTGGCTATTTCGAGATTTATTTGTGCCAATGACAAATCGAAAAACGCCATAATTGCTTTTATTGATATTTGTTCTTTTGCTTCTAAATATTTTTTTTGCGCTTCTTTGTATTTTAAGGGCATAATCTTTTTGTTCCATTTCAGGCTATTAAAACCAAAGAGTGGTTGCGAAAATCCAATTATCACCGGCGATGAAGAATAGTTTGTATTTGTTGTTGAGTCGGTAAATTGATCGATTCGCTGAAGACCCGAACGCATATAAATGTTTCCTCCGGTTAAACCAATATTTTGCCGTAGCGAAAGATTTGCTGTTGAATTGTTTGAGTTACTCGAATAAAACTGTTCTCCTTCACTATTAATATAGGTTGAAATTGAGCGGTCGAAACCAAGTGGTGTTCCACTAAGAGTAAGCGATGGGAGATAATCGGCCTTGTATGTTCGGTACTCCCAATAGCTGCCGAGGTAAGTATTTTTAGCTATCAAGGCATCGTAGCTTTGTTCGGAAGCAATTTGGATAACCTCGCTCAAATCGAGTGTTAGTTTTGTGTTCTGCGCCCAAAGTTGTATGGGCAAAAACATGATCAGGAATATATTTAATTTAGTTATCATCGGGTTTTGGTTTTGTAGAGACGTTTCATGCAGCGTCTCTACATTCTGCTGGTTTAAAACCAACAATTTATAATTTCAATTTCAATTTTCCAATTTCTTCTACTCACTTCTCAATGATTCAACGGGGTCTCTTTCGCTGGCACGTTTTGCGGGCATATAGCCAAAAAGAATACCTATCCCTGCCGAAACACCAAAAGCAATAAGTACCGAAAATGGCGAAACAATAGTACTTATATCAGCAAAACGGGTAATCAAATTCGAAAACAGAATACCAAGTACCACACCGATAATGCCACCAACCAAAGATATCAATGTACTCTCTGCTAAAAACTGAACTACAATATCTTTCCGGGTTGCCCCAATGGCTTGTCGTGTTCCAATTTCACGGATACGCTCCATTACCGATGCCAGCATAATGTTCATGATACCAATTCCACCCACAATAAGCGAAATGCTGGCAATTGCACCCAAAACAATATTAAAAATATCTTTTGTGCGTTGCTGTTGTTTGAGCAAAAGTTCGGGTACGGTTATTTCAAAATCGGGTACGCCTGAATGTCGTCGCAAAAGAAATCGTTGAATCACTTCGGTAGTTGGGGTAAGATGCTCGGTTTCGTTTACCTGCACAATTATTTTGTCTAACTGATGATAATTCGCGC
>JAYENH010000060.1:0-5757 GCA_034721995.1 Bacteroidota bacterium | reverse complement strand
CGACTTTTTTCATTTTCGATTGGCATGCATTTAAGATTGTTGTAATAACAAAAAAATAAATTAATAAGCGGATTGGTTTCATATTTGTTTTTTTTATGTTTCAGATCACAAAATTAATAATTGAGGCCACAAAAAAGTAATAGAGTTCGAAAATAGATTGGCAGAGAATATTTATGATTCAAAAATAGATCAAAAAAAAACTGCAAGACCCACTCAGTACATACATCGCTACAGTTTCTTTTGAATGTATTCTAAACCTCTGAACCTTTGAACCCTGAACTATTCAGCAAACAACTCAACAATGTCAAAATCGGCTTGCAAAAGAAAACTCTTAATACCAAGTGCTTCGGCCCCCTTTGTGTTTTCAGGGCTATCGTCGATAAAAAGTGTTTCGGCAGGAATTAATCCTGAATCGTTTAAAACAAACTCAAAAATTTCGGCATCAGGTTTTTTCATGCCTAACTTGTGAGAGAAATAATCTTTTTCGAAAAGCGCAGAGAAATTTTTGTAGCCATATTCTTTGGTCAGGTTGCCAACATAAAAATCGTAATGAATTGCATTTGTGTTGCTTAAAAGAAAGGTTCGGTATTTTGGGCCGGTATTTAATTTCTCAAGCATTTTAATCCGCTCTGCCGGAATATCATTTATCATTGCGTTCCAGGCATTTTCAATTTCTCTGTCAGAAATTATTTTGTCGGTAAATTTCCTGACTTCATTATAAAAGTCCTGATTTGAGGCCAGGCCTTTTTCAAGCTTTGAGAAAAAATCGAATTGCGATATCACTGAATACATTGTGGCAATATCTTTTAAACCGAGCTTTTCGAATTCCGTAATACACTGTTGCATATTTAGGTTAAGGATAACGCCTCCAAAATCAAAAATGATATTTTTTATCCCTTTAAGTAAATCTTGCATAATTGAAATTTTCGGGCAAATGTAGGAAAAACCGATTCATTTATAACTTGCAAATCTTTCGAACAAAAACATCTTGATCAATTTGCACTTTTAGAAAATAAATACCTGGCAATAGATGATTTGTTTCGATAGTTTCAGAAATTATTTTTTCTCTTTTTATCATTTTTGAAGAATACACTTGTCTGCCTTCCGGGTTCATCAGGCTTATAAATATATCTCCCCTGTGATGATGTGAAAGAGTGAGCAATAAAGTATTTCTTACAGGATTGGGGGCTAAACTAAGTACATCATTTGCTTGAAAAGTCGTTTCGTCAATTTCCGTAATCACGCCATCCCAGCCTGCCAGCCTTGCCCAAAGATGCCAGGCGGCAATGCCCTTTTTCGTGCAGTTTAAACATTCCGAATGGGCACAATAACTGCACTGTTGCGAGATCAAAGTCAGCTCGTGAGTAGGATTTGCCAATATCCAATCATTTGCCCAGTTTGCTGTTCCGCCTGTAGATGGGTTGTAATTACAGCCATCGTCGGCATAATACTGTTGGTAATCAGTTAAGCCATCGGGGTTGTATCGTTCAATTTCGGCAAAATCGAAAAGTATTTTATTGTTGCCGATGCAATAGTTTCGTATCTGTTGATTGGCTAAATAAAGACTGCCCCCCGTACCAAGACCTTCGAGATGCCCTGTCATGTATACAAATTCGACATCGGGATATTGATTTTCCAAAGAATCCATCCTGTCGAAATAATGCGTTTGCAGGTCTACACTGTTTACTTGTCCACACCACGACCAGATAATTACATTGCATTGAGGAAAGGAATCGAGATATTCACGTGTCAGATCGTCCCAGCCGGAATAGCCACAATCGTGGTTAAGGTATCCGCTGCCATATCCATCTCCTTCGAACAAATGCAATTCGCCTGCACTGCCGGTATGGTTCCAATTGTATGTCCCCGACGAAAAATAACTTTCTATAGCATCCAAACCCGAAATAAGTTGGCTCCCATGGGATGTGTGACCATAAGCAATATTCAAATTGGCTTTTGCACTATCGATCCAATTTATAGGGATACTTTGAAGGTTGATACAAGAATGGTCGATAACCAGGGCCTGGCATAAGCCCCAAAAAGGAAGGATAACCAGAATTGTAAAATAGAATTTTTTCATAGCAGTTTTTTTATGTTAGTACTTTAATTGCTAAAGATATAGTAATTAGGATAAATTTCAAAGAATAATCTTACTTTTGAAAGTTAATACTGAAAAATATGAAAGTAGGAAATCAATATTATCAGTCGATTTGGTATGATAAGGATAAACCAGACAGGATTTTCATCATCGACCAGCGATATCTCCCCTTTGATTTTAAAATTGCGGAGTTGAAAAGTTTAGATGATGTTTACAAGGCCATCAGGGAAATGCAGGTACGAGGTGCTCCTGTTATAGGCGCATGTGCAGCTTATGGTTTGTATTTGGCTGCCTTCGATCCGGCCAACTATAGCAATATTGACGAAAAGCTTTTCGAAGCTGCTAATTATCTGAAATCTGCCCGTCCCACTGCTGTGAATCTCGAATATGCTGTTTTTAATTCGTTGAAAAAAATTGTTAAAGCCTACACGCGTGAAGAAAAAATTCGGGTTGCACGCGATTTTGCAATTTCTTATTCGAATGCTGAAATCGAGGCTTGCAGGAAAATAGGTGAATTTGGCCTGCAAATAATCGAAGAGATATCAGAAAAAAAAGAAAATAAGCCTGTAAATATCCTTACACATTGTAATGCAGGATGGTTGGCCTGCATTGATTATGGAACTGCCCTGGCACCTGTTTATGCAGCTCACGAAAAAGGGATTCCGGTACATGTATGGGTAGATGAAACCCGCCCACGAAACCAGGGAGCCCGGCTCACAACATGGGAATTAGAACAAGCCGGTGTGCCGTATACCCTTATTGTTGACAATGCAGGTGGCCATCTTATGCAAAATGGATTGGTAGATTTGTGTTTGGTTGGAAGCGACCGTATAACAAATAATGGCGATGTAGCAAACAAAACAGGCACATACCTGAAAGCCCTTGCCGCTTACGATAATAAGATCCCCTTTTATGTTGCACTTCCTTCAAGCTCGATTGATTTTTCAATTAGTGATGGTTTAAAGCAGATTTCAATTGAAGAACGCGACGAAAACGAAGTTCATAAAATAGAGGGCATACTTCAGGATTGGGTTGTTGAAATACGCATAAGTCCGGAAGAAACCAAAGCGGCAAATTATGGTTTTGACATAACGCCTTCGCGGCTTGTGTCGGGGCTTATCACCGAGCGTGGAACCTGCAATGCTTCGGAAGAAGGGATAAAAGGTTTGTACCCCGAAAAATTTTAATTTTTTTTAGCACCAAATATTGATTTTATACCTATCTTTGCACTCCGAAAAATCGGGCCTATAGCTCAGTTGGTTAGAGCACCTGACTCATAATCAGGTGGTCCCTGGTTCGAGCCCGGGTGGGCCCACAAAGCTCTCTGCAAAAGCAGAGAGCTTTTTTATTTGCCTATGCGTGCGAGAAGTTTATGCCGATGTATTCTTTGTAGTATTTTCAAAGAAAATACCCAAAAGAAACAATCGATAAGCCTGGGTGGGCCCACAAAGCTCTCTGCAAAAGCAAGTGGCTTTTTTTAGAATCAAATATTTAACGAGGCCTCCCCACCCATATTCAGCAACATATCCAGAATACTTAAATTAGGGATAAATCCGTGTTTTACCGAAAAAACCTGGATATATTCTGTTGGGTTAAATTCCTGATCATATTTTCTGTAATCCTTTTTTGGATGAATGATTTCACGAAAATTGCTGCCAGTAATATTTTTATTTGTTATGAATTTTTCCGATAACGAAATATCAATATCTATTTCGAGGGCTTCGATAATGAAATGAAATATTTCGAGGTTATAGTCGAAAAGGTATTTGTATTTTTTCTGATAAAAGGGTAGGAGGTCGTCGATATAAAATTCGAAAAATGGTGATGATTGGTAGGCTGACTCAATTGATTTCCAATGGACTTTTTGCCAGGGCATAACATATTCTATTTCAACATCACGTATTGGGGTTTTTAATCCCGACCCTTTTTTTACCGGTATATTTAAACTCAGCTTTCCGTTCGTCCCATAAATATAGCAACGGTTCCGATAGCTCTGTTTTATGTAATTTTCGTTTGCTTCAAGAACGATTTTATCAGCATTGATAATTTTCGAGAAAAATTGAACAGGCGGGAAATATGCTGTACTAAGTAAAACCATGTTTTATCGTTAATGAAAAAATAAATAGGCCATGATTATTGCTGCAATAATTCCGGCAAAATCGGCAATGAGGCCACAGGTAATTGCATAGCGGGTTTTCTTAATCCCTACCGATCCGAAGTAAACAGCAATAATATAAAAGGTTGTGTCGGTGGCTCCCTGAACGGTAGAGGCTACACGGCCAACAAATGAGTCGGCCCCAAAAGTTGTCATAGTTTCAACCATCATGCCCCGTGCCCCACTGCCACTTAAAGGTTTCATAAGTGCTGTTGGCAATGCCTGGATAAAATCGGTATCGAAACCCAAAACGGCAAATACCCATGCAAAGCCTTCGATTAAATAATCCATTGCGCCGGAAGTGCGAAATACGCCAATGGCCACCAAAATGGCAATCAGGTAAGGGATGATTTTTATAGCAACCGAAAATCCATCTTTTGCACCTTCGATAAAAGCTTCGTAAATGTTTACCTTTTTGCGCATGCCTAACAAAATAAAAAGGATTATTATTGAAAATAGCATCAGGTTGCTTACGAGGGTGCTGATTTCGGTTATCTGCTCTTTTTCGAGTGTCGAGAAATACCAGATGATTCCCAGGATAATTGCTGTTAAGCCTCCAAGATAGCTAAGTACTACTTTGTTTAATAAATTTATTTTTTGATAAAACGAAACAGCAATCAAGCCGGCAATAGTCGAAAAAAAAGTGGCCAGCAGTATTGGGATGAAAATATCGGACGGGTTGGCTGCACCAAGTTGCGCACGGTACACCATAATGCTAATAGGGATAAGAGTAAGCCCCGAAGTATTTAAAACCAAAAACATGATTTGGGCATCGCTTGCCGTGTCTTTCTTTTTGTTGGTTTTTTGCATTTCCTCCATAGCTTTCAGGCCCATTGGTGTGGCTGCATTGTCAAGCCCGAGCATGTTGGCGGCAATGTTCATCATAATTGCCCCTGTAGCAGGATGGCCTTTGGGCAGTTCGGGAAATAATTTCTCAAGAAGGGGACCAATCAATCTTGAAAAAATCCTGACGATACCACCCCGTTCACCAATTTTCATCAGGCCAAGCCAAAGAGTTAAAACCCCCGTAAGGTAAAGCGAAATTTCGAATCCTGTTTTGGCCATGTCGAAAGTTGAATCTACCAGGTTAGAGAAAATTTCGAGATCACCAAAAAAAATCAGTTTTATCAATGCTACAATAAATGCAACGAGAAAGAAAAATATCCAAATATAATTTAATGCCATCTTCCGGTTTTTTCTTATAATCTGCAAAATTACAATTTGTAATGAGAAACCTGATTATATTTGTATTTTTGTTTATACAGAATAACACGAAATATTACTTATGAGTGAAACAAGAAACATACCTTACGGAGTTGGCGATTTTGAATCGGTTCAATTAAAAAATAATTATTATGTTGATAAAACAATGTTTATCCCCGAAGTGGAAAAAATACAGTTTAATTTCTTGATTCGTCCGCGTAGGTTTGGGAAAACGCTTTTTTTAACAATGTTACAAGCATATTATGATATAAGCCTAAAAGAAAGGTTTCAGGAATTGTTT
>JAYENH010000059.1:0-5766 GCA_034721995.1 Bacteroidota bacterium | reverse complement strand
AAGGGATTTCATTTCCCGAACCTAATGTTGGATGGGCAGTAGGGACAAACTATGAGGATGTTAAAAACCTCACAGGGGTGATATTGAAATACCAGGACGGGAAATGGGAAACTACAAAGCCACCACAGGTATCATCAAATTGGTTTCTCACAAGCGTCTTCTTTATTTCAGCTGATGAAGGATGGGCTGCAGGAGGCAACAACGAATTGAAAAAGGGACTAATATTGCACTACAAGGGAGGCAACTGGACTGAGGTTGATATTCCATTATCGTATCTCTATATTGATGAAAAAGGCTGGGAATTTACCCATATATGTTTTGCAAATGCTTCAGAAGGCTGGGCCACCGGAGGTACCAGGGAAAGAAAGGGTAGCGGAGGAGTTATCTATCATTACAAAAACGGGGACTGGACTTCGGTTGGTGGAGAGGACCTGCTAAAAGGACATATTATTCGAGGACTAACAGTAGTTTCGGCTGATGATGTATGGTTTGGTGGTCAAAACGAAGGAAAAATGTTTAATCCAAGAAGCCACATGGTTGGCTCAACTGCCTTTAGCAGGCCCTGGGGTTCGTTCGAGCTTCATTATGATAATTCAGGAATGAATCATGTTAAGCAACCAACTTTCCTGAAAAATGTTATCCGTAACGATTATTCTTTTCTCGCTCCCGACAAAGGTTGGTGTGTGGGGATATTTCCTACTTCAGCACCAAATGCCAAATATATGACTTATGAAGGCAGGCTTCTACAGTGGAAAGGTGAAAAATGGAAAAACTTTAAACTGGACTACAATTCGAAATGGTGGTATTTGATAGCAGTTGATTTTTCAAACGAAAAATATGCCTGGATGGTGGGCTATGATGTAAAAAAGAAAATGGGCATTCTTGCAAATTACAAAAAGGGTAAAGTAAGTTTTGTGTCGAAGAAAAAATTGCCTGCTGTAAGCGATGACTGGGGACTATTTGAAGTTATACATACAGGCGAAAACGAATTCTGGGCCGTCGGAATTGATTACCAGGAAGGGAAAGGCGTTATTTTACATTATACTGAATAATGAGCCTGTGCTAAACAGAAAAATATTTAAAATTAAAACCACCGGATGACTATTGTTAAGAAGTCATCCGGTGGCATTTTATCCCCGGGCAATTAATATTTGAGTATTACCTCCCACCCTTAAAATCGAAATTAAGTTTCGCCTGAAAACTTTGTATTTGAGAGAATACTTTTTTTACCATTGAGCGATCGATATTTGTTAATTGCTTAGGGTCTATGTCGTTGTTGGCTTTTTCGCCTTTGTCGATTGAATTAATCTGATGCTTTAAGCGCAATTGCATCAAGTAATTGTAGGCATATTTAATTTCGTTATATGTCGAAAGTAATATAATTTGTTTGTTGAAAAGAATTTCGAGCCGCTCAAGTGTATTGGTCTGAACAACATTATTTTGTATTGAATATATTCGCGCAAAACTTACAATCGGTATCATCGCCTCTTTAATGCTGAAAGTATCACTATCTTTTCCTTTCGATTCTAAAACAATATTTCCGAAAACACTTAATGGGGGTTTATAAAGCAGCGTGTTTTGGGTCATATAAATAAAAAACTGCGGATGTTTCTGTATTACTTCCCCGATATGTTTTCTTAACTTATTAGTTAATTCAGAATCGCCATATAAACAATTATAGTCAAAAAATATATTCACCTCCAAAAGGTCGAGCGGTTGTGCAGTAGCTATCCATTTTGTAAAATAATTTTGCCATAAGGATAAAGGCTGGCACCATTGTGGGTTTTTTGCCATAACATCGCCGTTGCAATATGTATATCCAATATCATTAAGCCAATCGCAAACTTTTGTCCCAAGCTTATCGAAATACTCTTTAACCATTACTTTTTTGTCATCGTCAACATCTTCGAAAATTATGGCATTATCCTGATCGGTGAGTAAAGTTTCTTCGCCACGTCCTTCGCTGCCAAGCCCTACAAATGCAAATTTTGCAGGTGGCTCGCCGATCTCATCAATAGCAAATTTTATTAATTTTTCGGTAATAAGATTAAATACCGAACCCATAACACCAGTGATAATTCTAGCATTTGCACCGCTCTTTATCATTGATTTTACTATTAGGTGCAGGTTTTGACGGTCTTCGGTTATTTTTTCAACATCGGTGGCTGCAGCTATATCTTTAATAATAAAAGATGATGATTGAACCTGCAACTGCCTCAGATCATCGCTACTTAAAATATATGCCAGCTCGCATTTTTCATTCTTCACACACAGATGCCTTAACTTGTTTTCATGCATCTGCATTACGGCCTCAAAAACAAAAGCACTTTCCTTTATCGAAATTATTGGTGCGCTCATAATTTCCGAGACCGGCCTGCTTAAATCAAATCCCTCTGCAACAACTCTTTTACGCAAATCGTGATCGGTAATAATTCCAATCAATGTATTGTCGGAATGTATAACAATTGCGTTGCGCTTATGCTTATTCATAAGTTTTGCAGCTTTCAGGATGCTTGTGTCGATAGGGCATTTAATAATTTCGCGCACAAACAGTTTTATGGTCTGGTTCATGAAATATTGCGATGCCTGTAACTCATTAAAAACTTGTTCCTTTTGTTCTTCAATGCGTGTTTTTGAGGTGATATCTTCGATAACGCCATCGCAGAAAATATTTTCGCCTTTGCTATTACCAACAACGGTTATCGAAACCGAAACAATAATAATTCCCCCTCCGGTTTTTTTTATCTGAACTACTTTATTTTTTATCTTTTTCTCCTTCACTAATTCATTAAAAAATATTCTCTTATCCGCACTGTCAAAGAAAAGGTCGAATATGTTGTTCTTAAAAAGATCTTCTTCTTTGTTGAAGCCTAAAATTTCGAGGGTTGCCGGGTTTGCTTCAATAAATTTTGCCCTTTTGCCAAAAGTTGTCCTAAAAATCCCAATATCAATATTTTTTGTAAGCGATCTGAACTGTTCCTTTTTTGTAACAAGTTCTTCCTCAATCTTTTTATCTTTACTAACATCTCTTATTAATATTGTAATGCCATTTTTATCGCCAAACGAAATTTTTGAAACATCTAAGACAACATCAATAAGTTGCATGTCTTTTTTGATGATTCTTGTTTCTGTAACAAAATTATCCTCATTACTATTAATAAAATCTTCAAATAATTTGCCAATATTACTTTTTTCATCTCTGCTTAAAATATCTTTTATCGAAACATTAAATAACTCATCCGAAGTATATCCTAAAATATTTGTAACAGCAATATTCGAATATACAATCTTGTCTTCAAGAATCATTATAGTACCTTCCCTGGTCAATTCGATTAAAGCACGATATTTTTCTCTCGACTCAAGAAGTTCTTCCTCGGCTTTGAATTTCTTTTTTTCGGTTTTTATGCTTTGAATAATAATGGTTATCAACATTAAGGCAATTACTAACACAATTACCCCTGATATTTTTATTAAGTTATTTTCTATAGCAGCAATTTCCTGTTTTACATCTTCGATATAAACACCAGTCCCAATAATCCAGCCCCAGGGCGAAAACCCTTTCACATACGACAATTTAGGCACTATTTTGGTCGAGTCATCTTTCCATTGCCACATATAATCGAGATAGCCATGTCCCTGATCTTTAACTATTTTTACAAAATCGACAAATAATTTTTTCCCGTTCGGATCGGCAAAATCACTTAGGTCTTTTCCGTTTAGGTCTGTCCGGTAAGGGTGCATTATCATTTTTGGCTGCATATCGTTTATCCAGAAATAATCCTTCCTTTCTTTTCCATATCTGATTTTCATTATTTCTGATAATGCTTTTTCCTGTGCAATGTCCACGGTCAGCAAACTGTCTTTTTCCTTATTGTGATAATTTTCGAGTATACTCCATGCCGAATTTGTAAGCTCGCTTATCATTTCGCGCTTTTGGTTTAACATATTTTTTTCAAAAGCCGGTATCGTAAAAACATAAACCGAAATAATAAACAAACAAATAGCAATTAACGACGGTAATACAATCCGTAAGGAAAAGCCTTTCCAACTATGTGATTTATTCTTGTCATTCATTTTATATCAGTTTTAATTTCGTATTTTTTTTATCTTATCCTAACAATATCCAATTCCATGTTTTTAGTATCGAGAATGATAAAACCGTTTGATTGCATACCTTTAGCAATACATGGCCCTAAAAAACCTTGTATGCTGTTTCTGATTTTTGTTTTCCCAAAAGACTTGAATTTAATCCCTTTTTCGCTAAACGAAGTTACTCCCTGTACATGGGCATGACCGGAGAAAGATAATTCGCAATCGTTATATTTCATAAATTCAAGATGTGAATCGAAACAACCGGGTTTCATATAAAAATCGGACCTTGCTCCAATTATATCAGGATGGATAAAATGAGAAAAAAGTATGTTAATATCGTCAAAATGAGCTGTCTTATATTCAGGTAAATCATGCAGAAACTGCTTCTCTTTTTTGCTGATTAATGATTGTAAGGTATTTTCTTCATGCAACCATATTTTACCTTCTGCAAGCATTTTCCTTTCTGAATAATCCAATAGATACCAATCATCAGGATAATTAAATCCCGAGGAAATATCAGGAATCCTCCCTGTTTCGAAAAAATCGTGATTTCCTGCAACAACGATATTGCAATTTTCTTGTATTATCCTAATACATTCGCCCGCATTTCGTGTTGATTGGTATTTGTAATACGGAATGTAAAAACCAACAATATCCCCAAGGCAAACAATCTCATCAATATTTTTCTTTTCGATAAGCGACATGGCTTTTGTCAACCTTATTATGTCTTCATGAATATCGCTGATTATTGCTATTCTCATATTCCTGTCTAAAAATACTACTAATACTCAACACGTTCGGAAGCCCTGACCTATGGATTAATAAAGATTAGCTTATATACTTCCTGAACAACTCATTGTCCTTTTCCATTAATTTCTCTTTCGGGAAAAACAATGTTTGCCCGTTATTTAATTTCACAAAAAAATATTTCTTGTTTTCCTGTAGCTTGTTCTTTTTAAGGTTAATGCTTCCTTCATTCAGCCGGTCTTTCACAAAAAGTTTAAAATTGCTTAGCTTATACGAAAACGTCTCGTCCTTTGCACGGTTGGCCAGTAACATAATTATAGGCTTTATTGTATAAAACAAACCATAAGCCAGGGTAAAACCAATTATATACATATTTACCTTATCGCTATAAGCATAATTCAGGTACAGCCCAATGCCGGCCAATGTTGGCCCCATGTACATTCTCATGTATCTTACAATTTTTTTTGGCCCATAAAAATAATCGTAAACATAAAATTGGTTGTACTCCCTTTTTGTAATTGTTATATTCATCTAAAATACAATTTTTAAAAAAACAAATATACCAATCGCAAATGGTTTTTAACCTTGATTATTCATGATTTTTATGATTTTCCTGATTATGAATTATTTGATTAAACTTGAACGAAACATTCTCTTTTTCGGATTAACTTTGTATTCAGCAAATTAAGTAAGTTTATTAATTAATGAGGTCAAAACAATTATGATACATAATTAGTACTTTTACACTTGCTTTTTTTAAGAAACAATTTTGAATGCAAAAAATCGAAAAAAACAGAATCAGAAAAATTGTGATTACAGGAGCCGAATCGACCGGAAAAACCGAATTGGCAAAAGGGCTGGCCAAATATTATAACACAGTTTGGATACCTGAACTTGCCCGCAGTTATATCGAAAATCTAAACAGGC
>JAYENH010000058.1:0-5802 GCA_034721995.1 Bacteroidota bacterium | reverse complement strand
TTGCCGGTTTTCTTTCCATCCTTGTATGTCATGTTGTAGCGAAGTGTCCCGTTCTCGTCCCAAATAAACCATTTGCCATTTTTTTTGCCATTATTGTAATTGGCTTCGGCAATTTTTACCGATTGCTCGTTCCATGTTGTCCATGTGCCGTGCATCAGGTTCATTTTATATTTTCTTATTTCATTTTTTTCTCCGCTTTTGAAATATAAAATTACCTCTCCGTCCCTTTTTCCATCAACCAAATTTAACTCTATACGTTTTTGCCCGTTTTCGAAAAACTCGGTGTACAATCCGGAGTATAGATTATTTTGTTCGGTATAAAATAAACCATCGTTGCCTTCGATTATTTGGGAGAACATCGGAAAAGCAAGGGATAAAACAATAATTATAAATGCAATTTTTTTCATCTGTTTAAATTTACCACGAAAACACGAAAACACGAAAAATTAATCATGCTCCTGTGTGCCAAAATTTATTTCCATGGGTGTTTCATAAGTCAATAATAAAAAAAATAGCCAAACAAAATTGTCTGACTATTTTAAGTCTATGATTTGTGGTTTACTCTGAAACCGGTTTTAAACTTATTTTTACTGCCTGGCTTTTTCCTGATGAAATATCAAGCCCTTTGAAAGTGGTTGCTTTGTACGAAATAAAGTTTGTTGAGATATCGTAGTTGCCAGGCTCTAATTTTTCAAAACTGAAATTCCCGTCAAAATCGGAATAGGTACATAATTTTGTTCCCGGGATTTCAACTTTAACACCTGTGAGGGCTTCACCGGTTAATGTGTCAACAATTTTGCCTGAGATATTGCAGGAAGTTGCAGATGCTTTTTCGTTTGCTTTTTTATCTGTTCCGTTGTCGGCAAATGAAACAAATGAAACACTTAATAACAAAACTGCTATGCTTAATACTTTTAATGTCTTTTTCATATCTAAATTATTTTTGTACAAATATAAGGCGGCTTTATCAGACTGATATTATCGGCATCTTATTTCAATGTTAAGTTAATATTAACTATATGATTAAGTATGTAAAACCCACAGAAAACTTCCTTCCTGTGCTATAGCTTTTATAGGTATAAGTTTTCCCTCCGAAAATATACATTTCGTCGCGGTTTTCGTTCAATATGTTTTTGGCGGCAAATTTTATTGAAATATTCTTTCCAAATTTTTTGCTGATAACAAAATCGAGGCTGGCAAAGGGCTGCTCGAAAATATCGGGGGTTATGCCTTTTACGACTACGGCAAGTTTTTCGCCGGTAATGTTGTAGGCCAGGTTGGTATTTAAACCAATATCTTTGTTCGAGTACCCCAGAAAACCGTTGAAAATATATGGGGCCTGCCCCATCATCACGCGGGTATCTTTGGCATTTTCGCCCATCGACTGCAATTCCAGGGGGTCGATGCTTACTTCCGATTTCACATAAGTATAGTTGGCCCCGATTTTGAAGTTTTCCATATAAGGAATAAAATCGAGGTTTTTGCGTACTTCTGCCTCGAAGCCCATTACGGTTGCCTCGTCTACATTGCGCCAGGTAATTTCGGGATTTACGGCAATTGGGTTGTCAACAATTTCGATAGGTTTGTAAAAACTTTTATAAAAGGTGCTGAACGAAACAATTTCGCCGGGTTTCATAAAATACTCCCAGCGTAAATCGTAGTTGTTAATTAAGGTACGCTCCAAATTAGGGTTGCCTACCCAGGTTTCGCCACCGGCAAAATCGAACGACTCGAACGGGGCCAACTCCCTGAACGAAGGACGCGCCAGGGTTTTTGTATATGCCGCACGAAAATTCATTTTCCCGGTTACGGAATAAGATAAATTAATTGCCGGAAGCAAATCTTTGTTGTCGAGTTTGCCTTTGTCTTTTCGGCTATCCTTGCTTTCGACCGTCATTTGGGTAGTCTCGAAGCGAAGCCCGGCAATTACGCGCAGCTTTTCGAAAACCGGCATATCTACCATAATATATGTGCCCATAACCGATTGATTGGAAGTGTAGCTGTTTTTGTCTTCGGTGCCATCCTGGATATAAATTCCGTAGCGGCCATCGTTTATGTAGGCATCAGCGTTTTGTCCAATATTTTCATCGGCAATAAAATCGGAAACACTGCCATTGAATGTATGGCCCGGAAACTGGAACCAGTAAACAACACGCGAATCGTTGAACTGGCGATATTTGTACACATAACTTGTACCGAATTTCAGTTTCGACGGTGCACCAAACGAAACAAAAGGAAGCGTGAAATCGACCTTGTTATCGAAGTTGGTTTCCAGCATATCGCGGTAATAGCGTGTGGGCAGATCGTATTTCGATTGTTCGATCTGATATTGTGATTCCCCTTCGTTTGTTGGGTAATACGAATTTGAGAAAAAGCGCAAGTCAGGCTCATCTTGTTGCGAAAGGGTGAACGAACTCAACCATTGCAGTTCAAGGTTTTTCAACGAATTGATATGGTGCTCGCCCCTGAGTTGTGCCGACGACAAAGCGCGTTGCACATATTGCAAGCTACGGGTTTCGAAATACATCCCGATTTCATCCGAATTTCGCGAACCGTAAAGGTTGCGTGCCCGCGATGTCCCACTTTGGTTACGGATAAGGCTTAGGCCGATTTTATTGTTGTTCGATAATTTGTAGCTTGCGTTTAGCATTGCGCCAAGCAGCACCTCTTCCTCGCCGAGTTTGTCCGACAGCCTTTGCTCGTTATCGAGACCTGTGGCGTTTTGGTCTTTCAGCAATTCCCGGTTTTTCTGTCCATCACCGTAATAATTAAAACCATGCGAATAGGTCAGGCCTGCGATAAACCCAAGAGGCTTGCCTTTGAAATCAATCTGGTTTCCCAGCGAAACTGAGTGGGAGTGATCGATAAATGAGGTTTCTTTTTTGGCCTCCATATTTTTGTTGAACGCACCGGTGATTTCGTCGAGCTTATCTTTTTGCAAAGGATAATATGGAATTTCTTTTATATCGACAGGATTGTCGCGGGTTCCATCGTCCATGCCGAGCCAGTCAAGTTTTCCGCCTTCGTAAGTAAGGAAATCGGGGTTAAGGTTCGATTGCGGGTTAAAGCCCACCGAGGTCGAAAACTGAAAAGTATATTTCTCTGGAAAATCTTTGGTTGTAATATTCACCAACCCACCTGTAAAATCGCCCGGTAAGTTGGGCGAAAAAGTTTTGTACACAACCATATTTTCAATCAGGTTGCTTGGGAACAAATCCATTTGCACGGTATTTTTGTTTGGGTCCAGGCCGGGTATTTCGGCACCGTTCAACATGGTTTTCGAATATCGGTCGCTCAAGCCGCGCACATAAACATATTTACCGCCCTGCACCGAAACGCCGGTTACCCTTTTCAGCGACGATGCCGCATCGCTATCGCCCATTCGCGACATTTGCTGTGCAGAAATGCCGTCGATTAAAGTGGCCGATTTTTTCTGCATAACAAGCAAGGCATTCTCTGTGCGGCGTATTTCTTTTGCCTGGACAATAACTTCTTCGAGGCCCAAAGTTGCATAGCCCATTTGAAAATTCAACACCGTTACTTCATTTTCTTTTACATCGATTTCGGTAATTTTTATTGTCTCGTACGAAATAAAAGAACAAACAATGGTGTGTGTCCCTAAAGGTGAGTTTAATGAAAATTTTCCGTCGAAATCGGTAGTGGTTCCAATAGTAGTTCCATCTAAATATATAGTAGCTCCAATAAGTTCTTCGCCGGTGCCTTTGTCAATTACTTTTCCTCGGATAATTCCTCCTTCAGCATAAAGAAAGGAAGTTATAAGGAAAGCGTAAAAAATCGATATTGTTTTTTTCATTAACTAAGAAATTTATGCCAGTATTTTAACGGGAATTCTCTCTTATAGAGCTTGCCAAATTGAAGAAGCCGGAAGCATCAAAAAATGAGATGCGACCAGCTTTTGCTATCTATTTACTAAAATAATTATTTAAAAGTAAGTGTCCAGCCTTGCGCCCAGTTTGCGGCCCCGAAAGCTCCTTTGTAGTTTACGTTCTCGAACCATGTGTCGGGTGTTGTTGCCATTTCGCCCGAAGCATCGGTTGCAACAGGATTGGATGCACTTACCCCGGGGTCTTTGATTTCGTTGTTCCAGGTATCGAAATTATTGGATGCGTAGAAATCGGCCTCATTGGCCGCAAGGTAAGCTGCCATTGCGGTTGAGTAAGCTTCGACTTCGGTGTTGCCGTCCATGTAAGTAGAATCTTTTGGTGCCGATAATTTGAAAATGCCATTTAAAGTTCCATCTGCCACATTCCAAAATATGCTGTTTTTAACACTTAGGTTACCGTCGATAATTTGCTGATAACTGTCTTGGACCCGGTTAAAATCGTTGCTTGCAAGCAATTCGAAGTCGATACCTTTGGCCTGGTTTACAAATATTGAATTGGCATAGAAACCTCCGGCATTGTCGCGGAAAGTAATAATGCGTTTGCCTGCACTGGCATCACGGCCAATATAAGTAGCATTGAAAATAGTTGGAATGGCATAGGGTTGGGCGGTCTCTGGGTCGGTGCCACCATCGTGCTCGCCGCAACGGTCGCCATCTTCAGTATCCTGAACAGCACACCAGAACTGGCCATATCCACGGAAACCTTCATCGTAATCGAACGAATCGTCGCCACAATATGCCACGAGGATATTCTTTAAGCGGGGCTGTCCGCCAAAAAATTCAACACCATCATCTTTGTTGGCAACCACTTCGATAAATTCGATAACAGTTCCGTTACCAACACCGCCCAGGGTGAGGCCGTTAATTTCGTTTCCTTCGCCAATGTCGGTGCCACCATGGCGGATCGAAACATACCTTAATGTCCCTGAATTGTCATCATCGTTGCTGCCACCGTAAATGCCGCGTGGCTCGCTGGTTGGGATACCTTCGATGGCAGTTTCGCCGGGGCTTGAATTTAACCTTGCACTACCAAGAATAATCAAACCTCCCCACAAACCACGGTCGGTCAGCGCAACCGAACCGTTCAAATCGTCGGCAAGGGCAGTAAAAACAATAGGCTCATCGGCAGTGCCAATAGCATTTATTTGCGCCCCACGGGCAACCACCAAAGCACTGGCATTTTCGCCTGCACCGGGCATCCCCTTTATAACTACTCCCGGCTCGATGGTCAAAATATCGCCATCGTTAACAAAAACCAACCCATCAAGGATTATGGTATCGCCGGTTTCCCAGGTTGTGGTCCCCGTGCCGCTGCCATTATCGGTAATGGTAGTTAAATTATTGTCAGGTTTATCTTCATCTTCATTATTATTGCAAGATGTAAACCCAACAGCAAGTGCGAGAATCAACACTACTGTAATTTTCAAATTTTTCATTTTCATTTTCATTTTAGTTTTGCTACAATTTTATACAGGCAAAAAAAGAGCTAGCACTTAAATTGAATTTTATGTAATGTTTATTCAAATGTTAAGTTTTGGGATCTGTGTTTTTATTATTTAACACAGACTTAATACGAACGGATAATTAGTGCCTGTCCGTAAAGTCGAAGAAATTAAAAAGCAAAAAAATACTAAGCCACATATTCACAGATTATCAAATATTTAGAAATATTTAATCTGAGAATCTGTGGCAAATTTTAACATTATGGACAGACACTAATTAGTGCCTCTTAGAAGCAAAAAGCAGATATTTTGATAGTACCGCTCCCCAATAGCTCATATTTCTATTTCAAATTAGAATGTCAATTTCAATCTTATTTACTTCCGATTACAGGGCGGGCAGCTTAACCCGAAATATCCAACAGGAATATATCATCAATTTAGGTAAGACCTGAAAAT
>JAYENH010000057.1:0-5816 GCA_034721995.1 Bacteroidota bacterium | reverse complement strand
CCAATAAGATTCGACTTTGCCCAATATGTCGCTCCTACCGGAGCTTTAAAATGTTTCGCCAATTACTTCTATAAATATCTGATTCCTACGGAGTCGTGCTTTGTTTGAAGTATGATAAGTCAATAATTAATAGTTATCATTTTCCCTAAATTTGCCAAATGACACAAAGATAGGTGCGAAATAATTATTGAGACTGAAAAAGAACATATAATATTGTGAGTAATCTGTGGCAGTTATTCTTTTCCAGTTTATCTGGGTTGGGGAACAGCAAAAACATAAAACCTCCTAATTCAAAATCCTAAATTCTACCCTGCGGTTTTTTTTGCGCCCCTCGGGATTATCGCTTCCATCTGGATTTTTGTTTGGGGCAACCGGTTTTTCTTCGCCATAACCTTTTGCAATTACCTTTGTGGCATCAATACCTTTATCTTTCAGATAATTAGTTACTGATTCGGCACGTCGTTGCGAGAGTTGTCTGTTATATTCATCGGCACCTTTGCTATCGGTATGTGCCGAAATTTCGATCGTGATTTCAGGATTGTCATATAAAACCATATACAAAGTACTGTCTAAATATGCTTTCACCTGAGGGTTTAACACATCGCTATCGAAATCAAAATAAATACTCTCTAAAACAATCGGCTTATCAGTAATTGGGTCGAGCCTGATATCAAGGTCGAGCGAATCGGACCATTGCATGTTGCGGGTAGAAAAATGGAACGATTTTCTGAGGAAATTAGGAGCTTCGGCAATTAAAATATAATCGTTGCCCGGTTCAACCTCAAGCTTAAATTTTCCGTCGGGCCAAACCGAATCGTTTTTCAACAGCACAGGTTTTTTATCAATAGGATCGAGAACGAAAAGGGAAACATAAGTTTTTCGAAGATCGAGCTTCACAACTTTTTCGCGAACTTTCACATAAGCGGTTTGATTGTCTATTTCGCCACTATTGATAATTTCCCTGATTTTTGCAATTTCTGATTTTCTGCCTGTAATATATTCCTCCCATTCGTTATCGTCGAGCATAACTCCTAATTGTCGGAGCTTTTTTAACTCCTTTTTCAAAGCTTTGAAATCCTCTTTCTGAATAAGTTCGTCGATTGTGCCCAACTTATGATAAAGGGTAAGCGAATCTTCCCAGCTAAGGCGCGGATCGGTTTTGTCGAGAAAAGCATATAAGGCCGATGTATCAGGCTCTAAGTTTATCAACCCCGAAACTGAATCTATCAGGTTTGCTTCCTTCAATGCCATTGGCAAAAGTATATCATCGTTTTTGCGGTTTTGTTGAATATTTGAGGCCTTAGGATTTTGGTTATTAAGCATAGCGGCAATGTTGCCCATCACAGTCATTGCTGTGTATTCCTTCCATTTGTAGGTATAAATATCGTCGCAACAATTATAATCCCGGTAACTGATACTGCCCGTGCGATTCGATACAAAAAAGCCTTCGCGTGTTTCTTTTAAAACAGTAAAATATAAATCGTCGGCACTTGAGTTTATCGGATAACCAATGTTGCGGGGCGTGGTCCAATTCCTTTTCGAGCCTGTTGATTTGAAAATATCCAGGCCTCCCAAACCTGCCATGCCATCGGAACTAAAATAAAGAACATTATTTTTATGGTTGAAAAAAGGACTTGATTCGTCTCCCTGCGAGTTTATTGTCCTCCCGGCATTTTTGGTATCAGAAAATTCGTTTTTAATTATATCGTATTCGCTATACCAAATATCTTTTCCTCCTTTACCGTCGGGGCGTTCGCTAACAAAATAGAGCACTTCTTTTGATTTGTTTTGAGGATTTGGGCCAATAGCCGGTTGGGTTGATGAATAAGTAGGCAAATTAATATCTCTCGTTAATTTCTTCGGATTGGTCCATCCATTTGCAGTTTTCCTGCTTTGATAAATTGCGCAATGCAAAATGTTTTCGACCGAGTTTTTGCAACGTGTAAAATAGAAACGTTCTCCATCTTGCGAAAAGCACCCGTTTCCTGTAATATTTGATATTGAATTAAACGGGCCGGGAAAATCGAAACCGCCATGCCAAATTCCTGCTTTCTTTCGGGCCAGATAAAATTGTTTTTCGGGAAGGCCAAAATTAGTGTGCACAAAAGAGTCGGTACGAAACGATGCGTAAAGCAGAGTTGAATCATCAATAGGCCAGGGCGAAAATTCTGAGTAAACTTTATTTACACTGGTGTCGATATGGTTAACAATAATTTTTAAGGGATGATTAATAATGCTATCGGCTTGCAAACAACCTTCTATTTCTATTTCCAGTTGATCTCTTATCTGCTTGTCGATTCCCCTGCCTAATTCACGAAATGTATAGAATTCTTTAAGTGCTGTTTCGTAAGCCCCAGTCATTTTTCGCATTCGGGCTTCGTGGAATTTTGCGATTTTATATTTATCTGTATCCAGATCGAAAGCCTTTTTGTAATAGTTTGCTGCCTTGAAATAGTCGCGTGTTTCCTCTAATAGCTGAGCAAGAAAAAAAGCCATTTCAGCATCATTTGGTTTTTTCGTACAGTACTTTTCGAACTTTTCGATTGCGCCATAAATATCGCCCGAAGCTTTTAGGTCGAAAGCACTGGCTTTTAACAATGTCGGGATATTTTGTGAAATGCCGACAGATTGAAAAAACAGCATTAATACAATTGTGGCTATGGGAAATTTTAATTTTTTCATCGTATGTGTATTATGTACAGTTCAGTTTTCAGGCAAAATAAGTTTTGCAATCTATTCGCTCAATTTATCAGGATTTTAGCTAATACTTTTTTTGGCAGGTTTCACCCTGCGTTCCAGTTTCTTTATACTTTCAGTCGAAGGCAGGTTTTCCGGCATTGTCCCGCCAATATCTTCAATGGTTTTTCTAACTTTTTTGCCCACCTCAAAATGTGTTTGGTTAGCTTTGCTTTTTCCTTGTATCTCCTCCCTTTTAATTTTTTCTTCGGTTTGTGTAGCACGGAACAGATTCGCAGCCAACTCAGTGCTTCCCATGTGGTCGAGTATCTTTTGGCTTTTTTTCAGTTCCTTTTTGGCATGTATCCCTTTAGCATCAAGCCCACCATACAAACCTTTATATCCATGATTTTGAAAAATAGCATAATCAATATTTGTAATTACCCCTGCATTATATGCCGCTTCGGCCAATTGAGTATTGTGCCTTTTTAGTTCGTTTCGCAAAAACAAGCGTTTTTCATCTTCGGTGTCTAAGGCATTGTACTCGTCCATTTGCCTGATTTCTTGCAGGCGCGTTTGCACAGCAAAATACGTTTGACCCAAAGCGACAACCTCTTTGTTTGGATCGGCATTTTGAACAATCAAGTAACAGGCATAACGCGAGAGCTTTACGCTTTTTGTTTTACGTTTTGCACCAGAACCGATATGAACCATTTCGAGGATGTCCTCGAAATGGTCTATGGAATTCTGATTGCTGTTTTTACATGCTTTCCTTGCTTTCTCAATAACTGCTTCAAAATGCCTGTATTCAGAATATTCCAGCACTTTAAATAAATCACGTGCAGACCAAAATTCATTTCCATTTTCGTCTGTTCTTTTTATTTGCTTAAAAATAGTCTGTGTCGATTTATTTATTTCTTTACTCATAATTACATATTCTTTGAAGATAAATTAATGTTTAAGATTTGGTTTCATCAGGTTTCATTAATACATCGAAAAAATAATTTACTGCCTGAAGCATGGAATCATAGAGGGATTAATTTTTCGGCCTAAGCCTGTGTAAACAATGGATAGCTCAAAAGCTCCACGATTGTGCGTTGCTTGTTGCAATTCGGAAATATTAATATCATAACTCAAACCAATTCGGAACTGAAAAAGATTTGCCCCAATCAAAGCAATAATTGCATCGGTAGTACGATCGAAACCGGTACGAATGTATGTTCCTGCAAATATGGAATGTAACCTGCTCTGGTTTCGCGGTACATCAAGTTCTACCCTGCTGCCAAGCATAAGATTGCTGGCATGTGCCATATAAATAAAATAAGTAGCAGGGTTTATTCTTATTTTTTCGCCTACCGCGAAGTTTATTTCCAAATGCCCTTTGTATGTCATATCAAGTTTATTGCTCTCGAAAAAACTATTGTTGGGTCTGTTTATGTGAAAAACTGCCGCACCAATTTCTGTATTATATTTTCCAAGCAAAACCTGATAGGCAAATCCGGCATTTATATCGGGATACAATTTCGATTCGCCAAGATTGGGTTCGAAGTATTGAAGATCGGAATTAAAAGCTCCAATCGAATGATCGTATTGTATGGGAACTGTTGCCCCGTTTAAATCGTAGCTCAGGTTGAAAAGCCCTCCCTGTACACCCAAACGAAGAATGCCATGCAAAATAAAAAACTGAGAAGCAACAGATAAAAGCAATCCTGATTTATGCAAACCGATAACTCCCGATTTATCATCTAATAGATAAATGCCGGCAGAAAACTTCCGATTGGCTAATAAAAATGGTTTATCGAACGACAACGAAATAGTATTATATGGTTGTCCGATAGCTTTCCATTGGCTTCGCAGGTTGTGGCCAAAACGCCACGAACCATAAAAATTACCTGTATTAGCAGGATTAAAGATTAGAGTGTTTGATGCAGTTTGCGAGAAATGCACATCCTGCCCTATCATAGTGATCGGGCATATCAACAACGATAATGTAAAAAAGAGAAAAGGTTTCATGTCAAAAAAATTTGAAACAAATTTAACGAAAATTTCTAATAAAGCAAATTGGTTTGAAAGATTGCAATGCTGAGACGTTCAGAATTACGGATTGAAAAGCTCGGTGAAAGTACAGTTTTACTAATTAGTGCCTGCATGAAAACTCCTGTTATTAAAAGTCTCTGAAAAAAAAATGACAACAGTTGCGTTAGTTGATGTCAAAGACAGGATTATTCAAGGTCTTAAAAATAAATTTACACAAAAAGGGATGTAACTATTCAGGTATTCATTTTTTTATTCACCTTGATAGTCAACGCATTATAAACCTCATGAAAAACTGAAAAAGATCATATAAAATGCAAAGCTTTTATGTTGTTCGTTTTAGGCCTTTTGCATTTAACAACGAATTACAAATGCACAATATCAGTATTTGCAACTATCTAAGTATTTGCAAAAAAAACAAATAAAAGCTTAGGCATTAGTTGGCCAAAATATCTATTTTTGTATTTTGATAACAATCAAAAATTTAAGGTAATGACTGACGAAATTGACAATAATAAGAATATTCAGGATTTAATAGCCGAAAGCAACGAGCGACTTAAAGAACTTGCTTGTTTAAACCAAACTACAAGAATTTTAAATGAAGGTTTGTCGATGGTTGAAACTTTGCAAAAAGTGTGTAATATATTGCCAAATGCATGGCAATATCCCGAATATACCGTTGCAAGAATTCAATTCAGCGGGCAATTCCTGACAAGTAATAATTTTCAGATTACCGAGTGGAAACAATTGCAGGAATTTGAAACATTTGATAAAAAGAAAGGCACGATAGAGGTTTTTTACACTAAAAATTTCAGAGATATTTACGAGGGGCCGTTTTTGCGCGAGGAGCGCGAATTAATTAATAATTTGTCGAGTATCCTTTCAGGGCATTTAAGTAGCTTGCGTGGAGTAGATATTATTAATTCTCAGAAAGAAACTAAAGTATCAAAAAACAAATACGATGATTCTGATGCTACCACCTACTCAAAAAGCTTGTTGCAAAAGTTTTTAAACAAGCAAAATGTAAATCGCGATATTTACCATGATTTAATGAATTTTAAAGTAAAAGAAATTTTACTTGTTGCAAATTTGTACGATGCTTATAG
>JAYENH010000056.1:0-5853 GCA_034721995.1 Bacteroidota bacterium | reverse complement strand
GTAGCCACTATTGTGGCTACAAAACAAAATCGCCAACCTTACATGGGTACAGTTGATTTGATTGTTAACAATGCCCCATTTGTCGTTTATTTGGAACATACAATTGACGATAGCCTGGCAAACAATAATGGAAATGCCGATTTCTTGGAAAATGTTTTTCTTGATGTTACCCTTAACAATCTTGGAAATGTAAATGCAAATAATATAAATGCAGTGCTTTCAACTACCGATACTTGTATTACAATTTTACAAGATTCGGCTAATTACGGAAATATTGCAGCATCATCAAATATGAACCTGAGCGCAGCTTACGAGCTTTCAATTGCAGCTTATTTTGAGGATCAATATAATGTACCTTTTACAATTGATGTTAGCGATGGAACAGATACATGGACATCAAACTTTTCTATCCAAATTTTTTCGCCCAAAATGGAAATCGAAAATATTAGTTTCAACGATTCGATTGGAGGCAACAACAACCACCGTTTCGATGCTGGCGAGGTAATATTTGTAACACATTATGTAAATAATATTGGCTATGCAGCATCGCAGGATGCGTTCAGCTATATTTCTTCAACAAGTTCTTTTATTGATATTTTAACCGATTCGGTAGCTGTTGGTACATTAAATCCCGGCCTACCGGTTCAGGTTGTGTCAACTATTATTATCGACCCGGCCACCCCGATTGGCGAATTAGTTGATATTGATTTCAATCTTATTTCAGGATTATATATCGATGATGATTTTCTTGAGGCCAAAGTTGGTTTGATTGCAGAAGACTGGGAATCGAACAGTTTCCTGTCTTATACATGGCAAAATAACTCGACTGTGCCCTGGCATATTACTTCGGCTGAAACTTACGAAGGCAATTTTGCAACTCAATCGGGAGCCATTGGCAATAATGCATCTACGGTTTTGGAAATTACAGTTGATGTTGCCGTAGCCGACGATATTTCGTTTTATAAAAAAGTATCGTGCGAAGATCCTGGATGGGATTATTATGATTTCCTTGAGTTTTTTATTGATGGGACATCAATGGATCAATGGGGAGGCGAAGTAGATTGGTCGCAGGAAACATATCCTTTGACAACCGGAACACATACCCTGAAATGGTCGTACGAAAAAGACGGATATGCTACGGGGGGTGCCGATTGTGCCTGGATCGATTTAATTGAGTTCCCGTTGCTTAATGGTATGCAAAACAACACCCCTCCTGAATTTACTTCCACCGACAGTACAAATGCTGTTAAAGGAACACCATATTCTTATACACTTACTACCTACGATGCCGATGGCGATAATGTAGATTTATTTTCTGTAACATTACCAACATGGTTAACTTTTACAAATAATGGAAACGGAACAGGAACTTTATCGGGAACACCAACTGCTAATGATATTTATACTCATCAGGTAATTATTTCTGCCAACGATGGAAATGGTTTTACACCACATCCTTTCGAAATAAAGGTTGAAGCTATTGTAGGTATTTCTGATATTGCATCTCCCCGGCAATTCAATATTTACCCAAATCCGACAAATGGCATTACAAATATTAGTTATAGCCTGAATAAAAATTCTAATGTAAAATTCACGATATATAACTCATTAGGTGAAATTGTATTTGCCCCGGTAAATAATCAGGAAAAACAAAGCGGTAGGCATAATTTGGCTATCGACATGAAGGATTATGATGCAGGTATTTATTTTTGCAGGCTCGAAACGAATGGATTTGTTTCAACAAGAAAAATAGTTCTTACAAAGAGGTAAAAAAGGCGAAAGTTCTATATACTTATACTAAATTCTCAATACTAAATAAAATAAAAGATGAAAAGAAATTTAACACTAATGATTATCGCCATTCTTATGCCGGTGCTGGCATTTGGGAATACGGAATGGATTTCATTGCAAAATGGCAGCAGCAAAAATCAGGTAAAACTGATTAGCTCAAATAATACTGAAATTATTATTAAGGTAAAAGTAAATGCTTACGCTTTTCGCGAAGTAAATACACCGCAGGGTTTGGCATCTGTTGTACTAACACCTGATGGAACTCAACTTCTGGAAACCGGCGCACCCGATTTGCCAAAGTTTACCAATTCGGTAATTATTCCCGGCAATCAAAATATGGGAATCGAAATACTCGCTTCGAGTTACAATGAATTTCAGAATATTGATGTTGCCCCGTCGAAAGGAAATTTTACCCGCGATATCGATCCCTCCACTGTCCCGTACACTTATGGGAAAGCTTATGGCAAAAATAGTTTCTGGCCCGGTACTGTGGCAAGTTTGCGCAATCCTTATATTTTACGAAATTTTAGAGGACAGACTATTGTTTTTACACCATTTCACTATAATCCGACAACAAAAGTGTTACGCATTTATACCGATTTTACTGTTCGCCTGTATCCCGAAGAGGGAAAAGTGGTTAATCCATTAATTAGTTCAGGAAGTGTAAATAAAAATGTTGCTGAATTCGAGCATATTTACAAAAAGCAGTTTCTTAATTTTAATCCGGCAAAATACACTGCCGTAGGCGAAGAAGGCGAAATGCTTATTATTTGCCACCCCGATTTTATCGAAGCCATGGAACCTTTTGTAGCATGGAAAATCCAACGAGGAATGGAAACAACAATCGAAAACTCTACGAATTATGCAAATGCTGCTGCTATAAAAACTTACATTCAAAGCTTTTATACCAGTAATAATTTATGCTATGTTCTTATAGTTGGCGATGCTAATTATGTACCTACAATTTCTTCATCATCGGGCGATTCCGATAATTCTTTTGGATACCTGTCAGGAAACGATTCGTATTCCGAAGTTTTTGTTGGAAGGTTTTCCTGCGAAACAGTGGCTCATTGCCAAACCATGGTCGAGCGTTCGGTCGAATATGAACTTAGCCCGCAAGCTTCAGGTTTCTATGGCCGTAGTTTAGGACTTGCTTCCTCGCAAGGCCCCGGCGACGATAACGAATATGATTATCAACATGTTCGCAATATGCAAACAGATTTGAATGCTTTTACATATACGGCAGGTACCGAGTTTTTCGATGGTTCGCAAGGCGGCCTCGATGCAGCCGGAAACCCATTGTCAAGTGCTGTGGGATCGGAATTAAATGGAAACGGTGCCGGTGTAATTCTTTATACAGGCCATGGCAGTAACATTTCATTTAGTACTTCCGGTTTCAGCAATACAAATGTAAATGCACTCACAAACTCGAATAAACTTCCTTTTATCTGGGCAGTTGCCTGCGTAAACGGAAATTTTGTCAATAATACTTGTTTTGCCGAAGCATGGACCCGTGCTACTTATAACGGCGAGCCAACAGGAGCAATTGCTACACTAATGTCAACCATCAACCAAAGTTGGGACCCGCCAATGTGCGGGCAAGACGAAATGGTAGACATACTTACCGAAAGTTATGCAAATAATATTCTCAGGAGCTTTGGTGCAATCAGCATGAATGGTATAATGCAAATGAACGATGAATATGGCGCAAGTGGTTCATCAATGGCCAATACCTGGAACCTGTTTGGTGATCCATCTGTTATGGTGCGCACAGCTACGCCGCAAACTGTTACTGTTAGCCATCTGCCAACCACATTTATCGGGAGCAATCAGTTTACAGTAAATTGTGGCCTTAACGACGCAACCGTTGCCCTTACAATGGGCAGCAACATTTTGGGAACAGCAAAAGTTATAAACGGAATAGCTTTGGTAAATCATCCGGCATTAACAAATGTTGGGATAATTACTGTAACTGTTACAGGGTTCAATATGGATACTTATGTCGGCTCGGTCGAGATAATCCCCAATAATGGTCCTTATGTTACGTTTTCTTCAGTATTAGTACAAGACCCAACCGGAAACAATAATAATTTGCCTGATTTTTCAGAGGATGTTACTTTAGATATCAGCCTGACCAATGTAGGGATCGAATTGGCCAGCAATGTAAATGGTGTGCTCTCAACTTCCGATACAGCAGTTACAATAACCAACAGCACTTATGCTTTCGGAAACATCGATTCGAGTGCAATGGTGCAGGCCACAAACACTTATGCTCTTACGATTGTTGATTTTGTTGATGATCAGCATGTTGTGAATTTAGATCTTACTTTGGTTGATGATTCGGCCAACAACTGGGGTTCTACTTTTAACATAATCCTAAACGCTCCCAATCTTGAACTTGAATATATTGATCTTACCGAACAAGGTGCGATACAAAATAATCGCCTTGATCCGGGCGAAAACGTTATACTGAACCTTCAGGGAATAAATACAGGACATGCTCAGTCGCCCGATGCAAATTGTACAATAAGCTCCACAAGTCCTTATGTTACAATTAACAATTCGACAATTAATATTGGCGCAATGGATATTAATAATTCAATGCCTCTTTCGGTGAACGTGGATATTTCTGCTACAACACCAATTGGAACAATGGTAGATTTTACTTTTGAACTCACAGCAGGTCTTTATACAACAAGTTTATCAATAGAGAAAAAAGTGGGTTTAATTGTTGAAGATTGGGAAGCAAATACTTTCACAAATTTTAACTGGGTAAATGATAATGTGTTCCCCTGGACAATTACCGGCACGAGTCCTTTTGAAGGAAGCTTTATGGCAAAGTCGGGAACAATAGGCGACAACCAAAATTCAGAGCTAATCCTTACTATAGAAACAACCGCCGACGATTCATTGTCGTTCTACAAAAAAGTTTCGTGCGAAGCTCCGGGTTGGACTATTTACGATTACCTCGAATTTTTTATCGATAATGTTTCGCAAGACCAATGGGGAGGCGAAATCGACTGGTCGAAAGAGCAGTACTGGTTAACTGCCGGTACACATACACTTAAATGGGTTTATGCAAAAGATAACATGGTATCGGGTGGTTCGGACTGTGCATGGATCGATTTTATTGTTCTTCCACCACTTGACATGAACTATCAACCTTTGTTTATTACAAATACCGATACAATTGCGGTTGAATATGGCTCACTGTTTTCCCTCACAATCGAAGCTTTTGATATGAACAGCACCGATATTTTATACATGGGTGGAAGCATAGTACCAACATGGATTACCCTTACCGATAATGGTAACTGGACTTGCGATTTAACAGGCAACCCCGATTTTGCTTTGGTTGGTTTCCACGATGTTGAGATTTGGCTTACCGATGCTTTGTCTGATACTGTTTACATGCCATTCGTTATTAAAGTTTATAATCCGGTTGGGGCCGAAGATATTAGTAATGATGTCAGTTTTGGTGTTTCGCCAAACCCTGCCTGCAATATATTATATCTTACAGCACAATTGTCTGATGCGCAAAAAGCGGATGTAAGAATTTACGATATTCTTGGCGAAATGATTACTATGCCTTATGTTGATTATCAATTTAAAGCAGGAAAAAATAAACTTTCTGTTCCGGTAAACGAACTGAATTCAGGCATTTACTTCATCGAAGTTTCGGGCGAAAAGCTAAAATGGCAACGTAAAGTTGTAATTACAAAATAACACTCATAATCATATTATTTTTTAGTAAGGAGGGGCGTTTGTCCCTCTTTTTTTTATGAAATTTTAAATTTGTTGGTGCAATGGTAGTTGACAACTACAACAATCTGAAACGAAAAACCAATGAATAACAAAATTATTGAAGACAAAGACTGATAGCGACACTTTGGCTTTTTTCAAGTAAAATGGCGTTATCTACGGAGCTTATGTACATGGCTATTTCTGTTTCTATAAATATATCGTTCCTACGGTACTGTTAATTATTGACTTATCATACATCAAACAAAGCACGACTCCGTAGGAGTCAGATATTTATAGAAGTAATTGGCGAAACATTTT
>JAYENH010000055.1:0-5856 GCA_034721995.1 Bacteroidota bacterium | reverse complement strand
AGAAATTGTAGGATACACGAGATGTGGCGGATGCCCGGGTGGAAATATTGAATATACTCCCGAAGAAATGATTAAAAACGGAGCAGAAGCCATTCATTTTGCAACAGGATTTGTTGTTGGCTTTCCTCCTTGTCCGTATATTTCTCAATTCAAAGCTTTTATTGAAAACAAATACAATATAAAAGTTGTTGTTGGAACCCACCCTATTCCTGAAAAATATTACACTACCCATAAAAACCTTAAAACATGGAAAACTAAGCAATGGCAAGAGATGATTAAACCAATATTAGGAAATAAAGATTTGAGATTAAAATATAATTAATCAATCTCTGTAAAAAAATGCCAATAACTGCGGCATGTCTAACTTGCAAGTCTCATTATGATACTTGAGGTTTTCATACCTGCTTGCCGGCAAAGGCAGGGCATAGATTTTAAAAACAGCTACTTTTGTGTAAGTACTAATTAAAGAGGAAATTTAAATGTATAAATATTTATTTGGACCAGTTCCATCAAGAAGACTGGGAATGTCGCTCGGAGTTGATTTAGTTCCCAAAAAAGTTTGCTCGCTCGACTGTGTTTATTGTGAAGTTGGCAAAACAACAAAATTAACACTTGACCGAAAAGAATATATCAAATTCGATAAAGTGAAAGAAGAGCTATTTCATTATTTTAATAATAATCCAGACCCCGATTACATAACTTTTTCCGGATCGGGCGAGCCTGCTTTAAATATTCGTATTGGTGAAATCCTTCAATTTATAAAACAAAACAAACCCGGTATCCCTGTTGCTGTTTTAACCAATGGAACTATGTTTTTTGATAAAAATGTAAGAAAAGCGTTAATTGATGCTGATGTAGTCCTTCCCTCTTTGGATGCTGCAACTGAAAATGTGTTTCAAAAAATTAACCGTCCGCAAAAAGAGTTGACAATAGATAAATATATTAAAGGTCTAATTGAATTCTCAAAAGAATTCAAGGGCAAAATATGGCTTGAAATATTCATTCTGCCTGATTATAACAACAGCGCAAATGAACTAAAAGAATTCAAAAAGCTAATATTGAAAATCAAACCCGATTCAATTCAATTAAACACTTTAGACAGACCCGGAACGGTTTCAAATTTACGAGGTGCAACAAAAGAGGAAATGCAGCGAGTGGTAGATTTCTGGCAATTAGACAATGTTGAAATAATTGCATCATCACCAGAAAGAAAAAAAATTCAATCATACCGAAACGACACTGAAACAGCAATTATCGAGACAATATCACGAAGGCCATGTACTCTTGATGACTTGACAAAAATGTTAGGCATACACATCAATGAAATCAATAAGTATCTTGATGTTTTAGATGCAGAAGAAAAAATTGAAACAGTAGAACAAGAAAGAGGCGTTTTTTATCAAATAAAAGAAAAATAGCCTTGCAATCATTATATCTAATGTCAGGAAAATACAAATGACCCTAAACTGCTTGCATGAAATGATTGTATTTAATATTTTTCAACTATATAAGAAATATATCGTTCATACGGAACTGTTAATTATTGACTTATCATACATCAAACAAAACACGACTCCGTAGGAGTCAGTTATTTATAGAAGTAAGATTAACATCTAAAATATTTTGACCATATAAGGCATATAAGAGCATTTATGAAAAACTGTGTTTTTCCTTATATGGTAAAGTTTAGGATTGCTTTATGTTATGTTTGCGAATTGAGATAGAAAAATGCGACAATCCCAGTTTACGAACAAACCGGGGTAACTGGCTGATAATTTGGCCATAGGTCAGGAGATCTGAGTGTATTCCTTTATTTTCAACATGTTGATGGTGGTTTACAGACACTATCTATATTTTCCTCATCCGCAAACTCTTTGGCGTAATCTCTAAATACTCATCTTCCTTAATATATTCCATAGCCTCTTCTAATGAGAATTTCACTTTGGGGGCAACTTTGGCATTATCGTCGGTTCCCGATGCACGCATATTAGTGAGCTTTTTGCCTTTATTGGCATTTACTTCGAGGTCTTTTTCGCGGGTATGTTCGCCAATTACCTGGCCACGATACACCTGATCGCCCGGTTCTATAAAAAACCTGCCCCTGTTCTGCAGCCTGTCTAAGGCATAAGCTAATACCTGTCCTGTTTCGAAGGATATGAGCGAGCCGGCAAACCTGCCTTGTATCTCACCTTTATTTGCCTGATAGCCACAAAAACGATGGGTCATAACAGCTTTCCCCATTGTTGCAGTAAGAATATTATTTCTAAGCCCTATCAACCCCCGCGACGGAATAGTAAATTCGAGATGCTGCAAATCGGCTTTTGGCTCCATAATCAGTAACTCGCCCTTGTTTTGAGTAACAAGCTCAATGGCCTTTCCCGATAATTCCTGAGGAACGTCAATTACGAGGGTTTCATACGGTTCGCATACTACTTCGTCGATGGTTTTCATAATTACCTTTGGCTTGCCAACCTGAAACTCATAACCTTCGCGGCGCATAGTTTCAATCAAAATTGATAAATGCAGGATGCCACGGCCATGCACATTAAAACGATCTTCGCTGTTAGTTTCCTCAACTTTAAGAGCAAGGTTTTTTTCGGTTTCCTTCATTAGCCTGTCGCGCAAATGGCGGGAAGTAACAAACTTTCCTTCTTTGCCAAAAAACGGAGAATTGTTTATAACAAACAACATACTCATAGTTGGCTCGTCGATGGCAATACGGGGCAATGGTTCGGGTGCTTCCAAATCGGCAATTGTATCACCAATCTCAAAATCATCTAAGCCCACAATTGCACAAATATCACCACTACGGACTTTCTTTACTTTTTCTCTTCCCAGTCCTTCAAAAACAAACAATTCTTTAATTTTGGCCTTAACATGTTTTC
The DNA here is from genome assembly GCA_034721995.1 of Bacteroidota bacterium. GTDB lineage: Bacteria > Bacteroidota > Bacteroidia > Bacteroidales > M50B96 > JAIOYV01. Next base: position 2,971 of record JAYENH010000055.1, on the reverse strand, counting down.
CTGCTTTTTTACAAAGCATATATTCCTTTCCTTCTTTGAGTTCGCCGCGAAATACCCTGCCAATGGCAATTCTGCCAACATAGCTTGAAAAGTCTAATGAGGCAATTTGCATTTGGGGTGTTCCCTCACGGTATGGCGCTTCTTTAACATTATCAATAATAGTGTCTAACAAAGGAACAATATTATTGCTTTCAACACTCAGGTCTTTTGTCATCCAGCCCTGTTTCGATGAGCCATAAACGGTTTCAAAATCTAACTGCTCTTCCGAGGCATCAAGGTTGAACATTAAATCGAAAACATCATTCTGAACATCATCCGGCTTGCAATTTTCTTTATCAATTTTATTGATTACTACAATAATTTTCAGCCCTAACTGCAAGGCTTTATTTAATACGAAACGTGTTTGTGGCATAGGGCCTTCAAAGGCATCGACGAGCAATAAAACACCATCGGCCATTTTTAGCACACGTTCTACTTCGCCACCAAAATCGGCGTGACCGGGAGTGTCGATAATATTTATTTTTACATCCTTATACCTAACCGAAACATTTTTCGACAGGATAGTTATTCCTCGTTCGCGTTCTAAATCATTGGTATCAAGGATAAGCTCACCGGTATCTTTCCTCTGATCGAGGGTTTTACATTCGTATATAATCTTATCGACCAAAGTTGTTTTACCATGGTCGACGTGTGCTATAATAGCTATATTTCGAATTGACTTCATAGGCTCTATTTTTGAGGGCGCAAAAGTAGTTTTTTTATTGATACGAATTACAGAGTACGATTGGGGGCTAAATAACTCGTAGTATAATTATTCATCCAAAGTTCCAAACACCTTTTGCAGCAAATCGTTTACTCGTGCAAGAGGGTCTTCTCTTATATCTTTTTCTTCTTCCGATACTTTTATAAATAAGCCGTCAAGAGCTTTTCGTGTTGCGTATTCATCAAGTTCAGTATTAATTTCTTCTAAGCCGGCTATCTGGCCAACAATTGTATTAACGACATAATCATTATAGGAATTTGTTACCGTTTCCCATGATTCGTTGGTCGATATTCCTCCTACCAAATCTTTATTTAGCGAGGCAGCAACTTTTGGCTGAAACAAGTTTGTTAATTCAACAAAAGTGGCATTGCGCAAATAATGAGTTGCGGCAGTATCTTCACCATATAAAATATCAATTCCATCAGAAATTGTCATTCCGGTAATTGCACTTACAAAAATTGGTTTAGCTTCTGTTGCCGCATCTTCGGCTGCACGATTTAGCCTTACAATTACTTCTTCCAACATGGCATAGCCACCGGGAATGTAAGTAATGTATTCCTCAATTATTTCAGCTTCGGGAGGAAGAAAAATCTTAATCAGTTCATCTTTGTAATATCCATCAAGTTTCGATACGGTAGTTACAGAAGTATCGGTTCCAACAGTGAGGGCAGATTTAAGCCCATCAATAATTTCGGTTTCGGTCAGGCCGTTAACAAGTATGTCTTCAAGCTCTTCGCACGAAATAAATGTAAACAACAAAATGGCAGGTATCAGATAAATTAGCTTTTTCATGTAATATTTTTTTTTGATTGCAAATTTAGGAATCTTTCAACTCATATTTTAGAATTCGAGAGTTTTAGTTTTGTTAATTTTACAAATTCAACTGAAGTTTGATTTTTTACTAAGAAAAAATTTTATCAATCAAATCTTTCCTTCCCAATCGGATTAATTCGTTTTTAATTTGCTGACGGAATTCTTTTTTGTACCAAAAGAAAAAACGGCTTTGATTCTGTTTTGCATCACGTGTTCGGGCAGTGTACACTTTCTCCATTGTGTATGGGTGATAACCACTATAATATATTACTGTGGCAACAGTCATAGGTGTTGGCGTTAAATCCTGTACCTGCTCGAGCCGAAAATTCAGTTGACGGGTTTCGGCAGCAAGCTCGGCCATTTCAATAGCCCCACTGCCCGGATGACTCGAAATAAAATAGGGAATTAATTGCTGGTTCAGCCCCTCTTCCTTATTTACCAAATCGAACAATTCCTTCAACTTATAAAATAATTTGAACGATGGTTTTCGCATAATCTTAAGCACCTGATCTGATGTATGTTCAGGGGCAACCTTTAACCTCCCCGAAACATGATGCCTGATAAGATTGCGGGCATATTTTAGTTTGTCGGGGGGGATATGCCCATTTCTGTCAAAAAACAAATCGTAGCGAATACCACTCCCAATGGTAGCTTTTTTCACTCCCCCGGTTTCCCGAATTTGTTTATAAAGATTATTCATGGGCGTATGATCTGTTCCCAGATTTCTGCACACTTTTGGGAATATACATGATGGTCTTTTACAATCAAGGCAAATCTCTTCAACCACGCCTTTCATCTTGTACATATTTGCCGAAGGACCACCAATATCACTTATGTGGCCTTTAAAATCAGGCATTCTGATTACCTCCCCTACCTCTTTCATGATAGATTTTTCAGATCGGCTTGCAATAAATTTTCCCTGATGGGCAGAGATTGTACAAAAACTACATCCTCCAAAGCATCCTCTGTGAATATTTATCGAGAACTTTATCATCTCGAAAGCCGGGATTGGTCCTTTTTTCTGATAGCGTGGATGTGGGAATCGTGTAAACGGCAAATCGAATGAGGCATCCATTTGCTTTGCCGACATTGTATGATAAGGTGGATTAACAACAGCATAATGCGATCCGGTCTGCTGAATAATCCTGTCGGCATTAAGTTTGTTCGACTCCTCTTCGATATGCCTGAAATTCTCCGCATATTTCTTTTTATCCCGAAGACATTCTTCATGCGAGAATAATTCAATATCCTGCCACTTTTTAACTTTTGTGATTTTATCCGAAGAATTTATTAAAAATGAAGTTTGCCGGATATTTTTCAAGGACGTAAAGGGAACGCCCTTGTCTAATAAACGGATTATTTCGCGCAAAGGCAATTCGCCCATCCCATAAATTA
>JAYENH010000054.1:0-21113 GCA_034721995.1 Bacteroidota bacterium | reverse complement strand
GCTCATTGCCTGTATTAACTTTCGAAATAATGTTTATGTCTTTTTTATATTGTTTTTTATACAGACCTCTATACACCTTTTTTCCCCTTCTCAAAACAAATTTTTCTTTTTCTTTCACAGATTTTTGCAGGGCATCCCAGGCTTCTTCTGTATCGAACTTTTGTTGGCGCAGTTTTATATTATAGTCGTAATAGTGTTCTACGGTATCTAACAACTGTTTGCCATCGATCAGTTTTATAGCAACATATCCGATTTCGTCGTAAAGCTTAAAATTAAAATTATGCAATTTAATATATGCTTTGAATATTTTTTTGTATTTCTTTTTATATACTTTATTATTATCGCTAAGCCTTGTTCTTAATAATGAATCGTTTTTTGCAAGTTCAGGAAATGTTTCGATCATAAAACCAGTGTGTGATAAAATGCTTTCACCTGATTTTTGTTTTGGCTTGATTTCACCTTCTCTTGCATATTTTTTCATATCCGATGTAACATCTTTAAACTCATTTTTATAGATTGGTTTGAAATATTTTCTTTTGTACAATCCTTCGGTTTCGAAATAATTCATACACATATTTCGCCTTTGTTTGCTCAAATTCTCAAAAGCAATTTCAAGTAATTTAATGGCGGCAATTGCATCTTTGCCAAGTTTTAATCGTTCGTTTATATATTTCGATTTTTCGTAATCATTAATAGAGTCTGCATATTCCGAAATACTTTCTTTGTAAACACTTGGAAAACTGTCTTTGAAACTTTTAGATATTAGCGGAAACTTTTCGTTTATTAATAAGCTTTGCGAATCTAACTTTGAGTACGAAGTGGCTATAAAATCAATATCGTGCTCAAGCTGAAATATTTTATTTAACTTATTGTTGGTTCGTTTTTCTCTGTCATATTTCTTAATTTGATTTTCTATTGATGTTATTATTTTATAATATATATTTATATAATATTGATGATATAGGTTTTTATAATATCCAAATACAGTTGCAATCAACGAATCGGCAGATTGAAACTGCGAATATGCGTTCTTGAAATATGCAAGGCTGTCGAGCATAATTTGCGATTGTTGCAATCGTGGGCTAAGATATTCCGTTTCCTTTATTTCTTCGTTGAAACCGGCTAATTTCCGAACTTCAAAGTCATAAATTCTTTCATATTTGTCTTCATAATCAGCACGTAATGATGAATAATCAGATTTAATCTTGTTTTCGTTTTCTATTATTTCGTTTATCTGAAAAATTATAGTGTCAAGTTTTTCGATAAGCTCTTTTGCAGCACGAAGTTCCTGCCCTGTTGTTTTTCCTTCCTGTATCCTTTTTTTGCTTTTTTCTATCCCCGTCAGATAATTGTTTTGGAAGTTTTGTATTTCGGTGGTGTTAATTGCCAATAAACGAGAATACTTGTTGTTTAACTGAGTGCCAAAACTTAAATATTGTGATATCGTATCTTTGGCTTTTGTCATATATGATATCAACTCTTTTCCAAGTTCGATTTTTAATTTTAGGGAATCACATTCCCTGAAGTTTCGATATTTTGGCTCAAGATTATTGTAGATATGTTCAAATTGTTTCATGTTTGTTTCAATATCCAAAACCAGTGTTGTAAAATTGTAAACAACATTGTTATTAATCGGGGCGAAAACAGAATTAATTTGATCTACTTCAGCTGCACTTCTTACAATTGTTTTGTAAGAGCCAATAACATCCATATAGTTTTCAGATGTCAGGATGTTTTCAATTTCAATTAATAGCGGATACATGGCATATTGAAATACAATTTCCTCAAAACCTTTAGAATATCTTCTGCCTTTAAATTGATTGTAGAGATTTTTAATCCGTGCTTTTTCGTTATTGTAAAAAACTAAATTGGCTTTTGCCGAATTCAATTCATATAAAAACCGTAAGGAAAGAGAATCTCTTTTTTGCATATCAGTTTCACTTTGCAATTTCCCACTTAACTTACTAAGAGCCGATGATTTTGAAGAGAAAACCCTTTCTCCAAAAAAGTCCAGGTTTTGTAAATCTATCAACAAGCTGTCGGTTAATTTCCTTTGTAAATCATTGTTCAGTTGAACCGTTTTATTGTTCTGTAAATATACAATTCGGAGATTTTCTTTTTCATGAAAGAAATTAAAACCCGTAAAAATCTCTTTGTCATTGTAATTTCCCGAAAGTAAGAGCTTTAGATTTTCATCGAAAATATAGCACTTACCAAATTTTTTACCCTGATAATAATTTCCGAGTTCGATTAAAATTTCTTTATCGTTGTAAGCATAATGAATAGAATCCGACCCGGGGTAATCAATTTCGCCAAACTGAAACGTTCTATTATTACTTATGGTAGAATTGGCATTCGAAAATGCAACTATTTGTAAGGCAAAGATACACAAGAAGAAAATTATAGTTTTTTTCATAATAGTAGCATTATTACATTGTAGTAATTACTGAGCTTAGAAACTATTGTTTATGATATTCAATTTACAAGAATCGTCGTGCAGTTTAATCATCAAAACTGAATTTTTGAAATAATTTGTATCCACATCTATTTTAAGTAATTTCATTGCATGATTCAAATCAGCGCAAAATCTTTTTTGCTCATCGTCAAATTTTTTGTTGATTTTATTTAAAAGTTTCTTTTTTTGTGATAGAGTATCATTACTTGTGTTAAAACAATTTTCTGCAATTATTTTACTGTACCATAATGTATCTTTGTGCTGCAAGTAGCTTTGTTCATCAAGCCAGGCTATATCAACAGAATCGATTGTTCGATCTTTAATTATGCTGAATAATAATGAGGAGCGATTGTTCAGTGTAGTTCTAATTCCATAAAATACAGTTTTGGCATTTTGCAGAGTCCCAATAAAAGCAGCGAGTTTCTCATATTTGTCATTGCCTTTATAATTGTCGTAAAAATAACAAAGCGAGGAGTCTATGGTAAATACTTCTTCGTTGCGAATAAGCGAATCCTTTAAAATTACATCGAGGGTATAATCCAGAAAATCGGTATGGAAACTAACGGCTTTTATTTCTTCATCAAGTAATAATGAAAAAAATGCTTTCAAATGTGTCTCGGCATTTTTTTGCGAGCGCACAAGGATTTGTTTATTCATAGCTTGTTGTTGCAATTTGTCGAGGCAGCGTTGCTTCACCATTTTTGTATATTTAGGTTTTAATCTGGCTCCCCGTTCTGCAATCAAAAATTCAAATCCTTCAACTCCCTCTTCTGGTATAAACCAGGGATTTATAGTTGCACTAATAATTTTGGGTCGAAGCCCTATAAAATGGATGCGCTTGTATTTTTTATCATATTTGAAATTACGATTACTAAACTCGCCAAAATCAAATCCTGCTTTCACCCAACCTCTGCCAATCAATACTAATCTGCTTTTACGATATTCTTTATTCGAAGCTCGCTTAACAGTTTCCTTTTTAACCGTTTTAAACTCGTTTGTTTCAATTTCGAAAAGCTGGTCTTGCCACTTGAAACGGTTCAGGTATAAACGCTTGATAAGTATTTTTTGCTTATCGTCATCAAGCTTTTGATTAATTTCATTACGCTTATAATTCCTATCTTTTATTTTTTCGAAAATATAATATAAATATTCATCAAATAAAGGATGATTAGTTATTTCTGGATTGAAATCTTTAAAGGCATTAAAAATTTTGTTTTTGTTTTTTGGAAAATCTTCATCGGCAAAATCCGAAATCGCTAATTTAAACTTATAGTGTAGATCGTCAACAATATAATTAAACTCCTGCATCTCGTTATAATCCTTTTCGCTAATTACTTCTTTCAATGATGAAATTACTTCGCCATAATATTCACTTGTAATAAGTTGACCAATTTCCCTTATGCTTTGTACCTGAACGGGTGTGTTTTTTAGTGTCCTTTTAGTTGGCAACAGTATGTCGAGCGGATCAAACCAGCTGAATACCAACACGGCAGCAACCACAAAAATAATCTGTAGTACAAGTGATGCTCCTTTTCCAATCAGGTTGCCCATTTTATATTAATTATTATCGGTTATTACTTGCTGTATCAACTGGGTGGTATCGGCAAAAGATATGTATATCTCGGCATACCCCAGATTTGTTAACAATCCTTCCATCAATTTCCGTGTGTTCTCCTGTGTTTGTTCAGTTATTCCCATATATTTTAAGTGCTTTCGAATGTCTATTTCAGCTTTTCTGAAAAAGATTTCCTGATCTATAACATCGATCTTGTTAAAAATATCGTTGTCAGAAAGTACTGAATCAATAAAATATTGCTGAAAGGGATAGGCAAAATCGAGTACTTCTATTGGTGGAAGTTCCAGTTCAATAATATTACCGTCTATTTTTATATGCTTTGCCTTTATTTTATTAAGGTCGATACCGGTTTTTACTATTGCCTGCGAGTAGGCTACAAATTCGGCATTGCCGATTTTTACCAATCCAAATATTTTCCGTTCCTTTTGCCCTATAACCACCTTATCGATAATAGTTTCGGTTGTAGCAAGTTTTGCAGTGCTTTTTATTTTGCTGATAACCAAATATCTTTTGTTTTTCTGACAGGAAGTAAAAATCAGAAATATAGAAATGGCTAATATATAAATTATTCTGCCCATACTATTGAACTGCATCAGGATTATCAAAATCTTTTGTGTCTGATTGCTCTTTTGTAGAATTGGCCGCCGTATTTTCACTGTCTTGTTTTAGTAATTTTTTTGCTGTTGAGGCATCGGCAGATTGAGCAGGAGGTGCCGGTTGTTGCTGCCCTTTTGTAGTTTTGGTGGCTTTCGGATTATATATCCGTTTATATTTATCACTAATCATTTCCAGGGATTTATTCCCAAAATAAAAAGCAATCATCATTAAAAATGCTGTTTTGAAAAAATCAAAATTATCAACCAGAAACTTATTCTCTTCAATGAAATCATCCTTTCCAAGAGCCGCAATAGCCATAGCCAACGCACCCATCATCAGGGTAAGTGCCAAAGTTCCGCGTATTGTCCCCAATGGCAAACCTAGGGTTTGGTTTATGTTTGGGTTTTCAACAGGCACTTCACCTGCCCCTTCAGGCGAATATTTTTTTTCTTCGCGTTTTTCTGCCCAACTCTCGTTTGTCAAGCCCAGGTTGATATTGTAAAAATAAATGGCCCAGGCATAATAAGCCACCATTATTCCAAACCAAATTAACAAAATGCCCATAGCTACAAGTTTGTATATTTCTGCTGAAGGGCCTTTAAAAAATTGTACAATAATGTAAACAATTGCACCAAGTATAATCAACTCAACAATGCTCATCAGTACTACAAACAATATATTGACAAGCTTTTTTTGTTTTATCGATTGCGATATTTTATCTAATTCAGCCATGATATATTAATTTATTTTTGTTATCCGGTTTTCGTCGTAAATATTAATCCTTACAGGAATATTATTCTCTAATTGTTCAAATAAATAGCCATACAATTTTCGGAATGTCTCTCTCGAATTCGAAAGAAAACTTGTCTCGTTGCTCACATTAAGGCTATCGGAAACAAGGATACAGCCTTCGGTGTGGGTGTGGTCGCCGCCATTATGGATATAGATAGAATTAAACCCGGGTACATCCATTAATTGCAAATGCCAATTAAACCATTCGGGGTAGCGTTCGCGGTATTTTAATGTTAGTTCGGTTTTGTCTTTTCTGAATTGAATTTGATAAGTTCCGGAGGATATGCGGGTTTCTCCTGCAATTTTTTCTTCCCTAAAAGTATCTTCCAGAGTATAGCAATAAAACTTATCATTTATATATAACAACCCGATTGTAGTTTCTCCGTTATCTGAAAAACGTAATAACGATAGGTCAATACCATTAAATTCTTCTACGGAGGTTTCATTTTTTGATTTTTCTGACATGCTTGATTCTGAGGTTTCGTCTTTTTCATCATCTTCGGAGGAATCCGAAAATTTCTTTTTGAAATAATCGATCAACATTTGAAAAGCCCTAACAATAGCTCCCGCCAGTCCAATAATCCACATCCATATATTTTCGATTAGTTCTGGTTTTACCGCAAACAGGACTATCAGGAAGGTTGCGCCGGCAATTAATACCAATAACAGGAAACGATTCATATTAATCAATTTTAATAAAAGCTTTACCTACCCAACCTTCGATACTTGTTTCCACTTTATACCATCCGTTTTTTTCTTCAAGCACTTTAACTTTAGTTCCCTTAGTTAGTGGACGGGCTACTTTTTTGTACCCAATATCAAAACCTTCCCTGATGTTTAGTAAAGAAGCCGCAACAATGCCTTCTTTATCGATCAGGTCGGGAGTGTCAGTTCGGTTTTGTGATAGTAGATTATCCCTGAACTTGTCGAGTGGAAAAGCAGGCCCAGGGTCTTGTTTCCGTTGGGGAGCAATTTCTTCATGTCCAAGTATATTTTTTATGGAGTATTTTTTAATTAGCAGCTCACTTACCTGCCGGCATGATCCTAATTGCTTTTCGGTGTAAATATGCCAGTATTTTGGCGAAGTTTCGTTGCGATGGGTGGCATGTATTACTTCGTTGGCCTGATATTTTTTTCCGAACCATGCCTGATATTCACTACCTGCTTTTGTTAATATACCCGCATTGTCCAATTCAATTCCAATTGAGTATTTGTTAAAATCATTTCGATTACCATAAAAACTATTGCCGGCATGCCATGCAATTGTGTCGAATGGTACAAGTTGATATATCTCGCCTTCACGTCCTATTACAAGATGTGCCGATGCCTTAACTTCTCCACTTAAAAATTTGGCCGACGATCCGGCACTACTACCTGCCGTGTAATGAACAACAATTGTATCTAAATTACCATCTTTATACTTTTTATTGTTTTTGGCACAATCCATCTGCACGATGTTGTCGCCTGCTAACAAATGATTATTACCGATTTCCATAATGATTATTTTTTAAAATCCTTTTGCTTATTTGTAATCGTTTATATATCAATGCTGTTTTTTCTGATTCCAACTACTGTCAGACAAAAATATTGAAACCTGAAATACAATATCCTTCCTTGTGTTGTGCAATTGTGTAAAGATACATATAATTTCAGAACCCCTTTCTACATTCCTGCAAGCGGTGTACAACAAATTTACTATAATTATATTTTCGTCATCGAATTGACCGAATTATACGAATACATTCAACTGCAATAGAACAATGTAGTGTTGAAGGATGAAGTAATGGATCGTAATTAGCTAACCCAATAATTCCTCAGGTTACCATACTATTGCATCATTTGGTTTGCTGAAAATCAATAAAAAGCTAATTAATTTTCTTGATTTTGAAAAATGAGCCGTATCTATAAATTTCATGATCATGAATTAAACAGAAACCACATGGTGCTATTGTTCGATAGCTGTGGAGTAATTGAATTTTATAATTTCCTACAAGCGTCTACAAACCTGACTTACTGAATAATTAGTAAGTCTGTTTTTATTATCACGGAATTTTCTTTTAATGTGTAAAAATATAAGCCTTTTTGCAGATTGCTAATATCTATTATGTTTGTTTCATTAATATCTGAAGCTGCTAACTTATACACAAGTATACCGGTACTATTATAAATCATGAAAGTTAATTGCTTGTCGAATGATGAAGGAATATCCAGGAGTAATGTTTCGCTTGCAGGATTTGGATATATAAAAATTTCAGGATTTTCATCTCTATTCTGAGAAACTGATGTTATCAGGCTTCCTTCCAGATAAAGGGTATCAACTTCCTGCTGTGTCACAGCGTGATCGAAAATTTTCACTTCATCAATAGCACCTTTAAAATACATATCGTTTGTATCCCAATGTCCTCTTCCAATCCAAAGGTTTTCGTGAGCTAAAGCATCTGAAAAAAACTGGTGAGTATTCGCATTACCAAAATTATAATGCCTATAAGTCATAAGCTCGCCATTCAAATATCCTGTATTGAAATTGCTTCCAACTACAGCAACAAAGTGATACCACTGCCCTTCTATTATAGGAATCCAGGAATCATAGCAGAACGAAGGTAAAGTACAACCATTCGACCATATTGTGAAATACAATCTTTTTGAACCATAATGTATCGGGCTATGCCCCACCTCAATTATCAATCCTTCGTTAGCCGCATCAAAAAAATTACAGGCATTTTCGTTGCCATAATAAAATATAGGCATTATCCCATAAGTTGTAGGAATACTATCGACCCTGAACCATACAGAGATACTTCCTTCTGACAAGGCTGCCAATACAGATGGTGGTGCTAAGCTATCGCCGGGTATCCTGACATAATCATCCAGGCCGTCAAAATCAAGAGCGTTTCCAACAGGCCCGGGAACCGATTGGCAACCGTAAACCCTGCCTCCGATTTGGTTTGTAACATGATCAATGAATTTATCGTTTGAAATACTATCAAAACTCCAGTGTGCAACCAATCCGTTTTGCGCGTACGACACTGTAATAATCAAAAGGCTACATAAGACAAATAAATTTTTAATAAGTTTCATGCTGATAAAATTTAGTTTAAATTATTTATATCATTTGTCGGGGATTTCCTCTTTCCTTACAATCCTTAACACGCTTTTAACAATGTTTATTTATCCTGATTCTTTTTCTTAGAAAACGGGCAACCAGTCTAAAAAATATTAGATGCAACATAATGTCGCAACACAATTTATTGACTGCCAACTGTTTTAAATTAATGTAAAAATTTTTCCCGGAAGAGGTTTTACGAAACCTGCAAATTCGAGCGATAACAAAAGTGAAGAAACTTTATTGCCGGGAAGTTTTGTTTTCATGCTGATTAGGTCGATGGCCAATTCGCCATACTCTCGCAACAGGCTCAGTACTTCTTGTTCGTCGCTGCTGAGGTTCGAGAATAATTTTTGCTGAACGGCAGTTGATTTTTTCTTGTCGATGTCCCAGCTTAACATAAATTCAAGGTCTTCGGCATTTTCGATAAGCGCGGCCCTGTTGGTTTTTATCAGGTAATGGCAGCCCTTTGAGTAACTATCGTTTACCCGCCCCGGAAATGTAAACACATCGCGGTTGTACGATTCGGCTATATCTGCAGTAATTAACGAGCCTCCTTTTGCAGCCGATTCAATAACAATAGTGGCATCGGCAAGCCCGGCAATAATCCGGTTGCGGCGCACAAAATTCTTAGGGTCGAGTTTCGATGCCGACGGAAAATCGCTTATTAAAGCCCCCTTGCTTTTCATTTGTGTTGCTACTTGCTGATGCATAGATGGATATAACATGTCAAGGCCATGACCCAGAACTGCAACAGTAGGAATATCGTTGGCAAGGGCAGTTTTATGGGCGCAAATATCAATCCCGTAAGCCAGGCCGCTAACAATTATCAACTCATCGCGGTGTTTCGCAAGGTCTATTATTAGCTTTTCGCAATTGCTTATCCCATATTGGCTTGCCTTGCGTGTACCCACCACCGATAATATCTTCCTACGGTTAAGGTCGACGTTTCCTTTTGCGTAAATAACAATGGGTGTATCTGTGCATTGTTTCAGCCGGTACGGAAAATCATCATCTAAAAGAAAAAAACAGGAAATACCATTTTTATTGATAAAAGCAATTTCTTCGTCGGCACGGGCAAGTACTTTCTGATTAATTATATTATTTGCCAACAGATTCCCTACCCCGGAAATTTTTAGAAGGCTTCTTTTTTTTTCAGAAAAAATTGCTTCGACGCTACCCAATTTTGAAACAATTTTGCGGGTGTTTACCGGCCCCAGCCCTGTAATCAGGCTAATGCCAATTTTGTAGCGCAAAAGAGGATCGGTCATAAATAATTAAAATTTCGCACTTACACCTAAGCTGAAATTCGACATATTTGCCCGGCCAATTTCTGTGAACACTGATACATTTTCGAGCAAATAATAACGTGCGCCTAAAACTGGAGCCAGATAAATCAATGTTCGTAATTCATTTATATCAATTTTCCCTAACTGTACATCCATATCGGCAGGATTGGAATTATAATTCGATTGATAAAACTCAAGGACAAGTCCTCCTTTTACCGAAAGATAAATATCCCATTTATCGGCAGGAATTGAAAAATCAAGATATTTGTTGGCTAAATCTACACCATGAAGCGTACCAACAACACCTCCCCATAAATAACTATAATTCTTGTAAACCTCGTAACTTATTGCTATTGTGGGTTTAAAATTTTGTTTCTGATAACCAAGGAATACCCCCATTGTAACATGTTGTCGAAAATCATCATTATCTATTTTATCGCCCAAACCTGTTTCGTACTGAAGAAAAATGGGGATAGATATATTTCCTTCTAATTTGCTCATTTCGAAATCGTGGTAGTATTTTCCATACTGGCTAATAGAAACCCCGACATTGATGAGTTTTGTATCGGCATATTGTGCGTTTAGCTGAATGGCAAAAGCCAGGCTAAGAATCGAAATAACAAGAAAAACCTTTTTCATAGTTGAATTGTATTATTAATTTTTGAAATGCGAAAGTAAGCAAAATCTAAATTGGTTCTATATGTTATATTGTATGTTTTCAAATTTCTTACGGATTTAGTCGGCAGTTGGCTGTTTTAAGTCTCTGACAACAAATTGACAAATCACTCGATATGCTGATTTCAGAAATAATTGAAACAAAAAAAACAGAAGATATTGTATTTCGGATTGCTTTAAAATGTTTCGCCAATTACTTCTATAAATATCTGACTCCTACGGAGTCGTGCTTTGTTTGATGAATGATAAGTCAATAATTAACAGTTCCGTGCGAAATAATTATTGAGACTGAAAAAGTGTAAACTACTTTTTATAGTTTATGAAAAATGCCAAAATCTTCGATCTTTATCAATCTTTTTTTGAAGGTAGCAACAAATCTTCAGTCTTTCGACTTCGGTCTTCCGCTTTTTTTTCACACCCCAAATCGCACAGTACCAAAAAATACATTTATTTTGCTGTTTTAAATTTGATCTCAAAAACACTTATGAAAAAGCTATTTTTATTTCTGATATTAATCACTGCATTGTTTTCATCATGCAAAAACGAGCTGGTTAAAAGAATTACCTCAACCTTTAAAAGTGGCTTGCCGGAAAAAATCGAATATTATAAAATTGAAGGCGATACCGAGGTACTGGTAAAACATGTGATATTTTACAAGACGGGAGAGAAAAGATTGGAAGGGGGTTTTTTGGGCAACGAAAGGAACGGAACCTGGTCATACTGGCACGAGAACGGCAACAAATGGAGCGAGGGTAATTTTAGCGAGGGTATCTCTCATGGAAAAACCACAGTATGGTACGACAATGGCAAGAAACACTACACGGGCAATTTCGTCGATGGAAAAACAGATGGAAAATGGACATATTGGGCCATTGATGGTGCAAAAGTTAAAGAGGTTTATTTTAAAAACGGGAAGAAAATCAGCGAAGAGAGTTTTGAATAAAGACCTCTTTCCCAACAAACACTATCGGCAGTTTTATAATATTCTCAGCCGCAATTTTGTTTTCAATTAGCTCCTTGTAATATTTGTTTTTGTTTATTTGCTTCAAAGCTTTGTTTAAACTTTGGTTTATCTCTTTTTGCCGGGAAGGGTGATCCTTTGTTTTTATTGTCTTAATTTCAATCACAATTCCGTATTTGCTTTTATCGTGTGGAAGCAATAAAATATCGTATCTGCCTTCGCCGCTTTCACGGTTCGATTTTATAATATATTCGTCGCCAAGCACTGCAAGCAAGCCAAGTACGTACGACTGGTAAATTCTTTCAGGATTATTACCTGTATCGAAATAACTAAAGGTATCGCCCATTATTTGTTTAAAGCCTTTTTCGAACTCTTTGATTTTATTGTTTACCAAATATTCTGCAGTCGAAATCAATAGCTCGCGTTTTACATTAACCTTATTGTCTAACCATTTAATTACAATGCTTTTAAATACTTTTTTGATTTCAAAATTCGGAATTTCCAATTTATATGAATCCCTATCTGCTTTCCCGTTTTGAGTTAAATATCCACTAAAAGTTAATAAAGTCCACAACAAATCCCTATCTGTATCAAAATCGGTAAAAACAAAATCTTCGTGTAATTCCTTTTCAATGTATTCTCCCGATAATAGTTTCTGAATAGTATTATATGTTTTATCTCTGTCGGGTTTTGTTATATGTTCTTTGATAAGGATATCGCTACCTGTATTTACCCAATATGGTTTAAACCCGTCTTTATTGAATGCAATATAATTAACTATCGACCAGGGATTATATATATTGTTGGTTTTTCCGAAAGTGTATCCATCGTACCATTTTTTAATTTCATTATATGTATCCTGTAAATTATAGTATTTTAATATGGCTCTTGTTTCGCTTTCGGTAAACCCAAAATTATCAGAAAAATACGATGAGGTAATAGAAAAAACATTGAAATTATTCATCTCCGAAAAAATACTTTCTCTTGCTATCCGCATTATTCCGGTTATCAATCCTTTTTCCAAATTTTCGTTTCCTTTAAATGCTTCACCAAGAAATATGCGCATGAATTCAATTACATTTGAATAATATTTTTCGTTGCCTTCCCTTTTGTTTTTCCCAAACGAGGCATCGTAACTATAAATTATTGATGTATCATATTCATCGACTAATATTAAAACTTCATTGCCAAAATGAGTTTTCAGATATTCACTCAAATATTTTAAGCTATATTTATTGTCCTTTAAACTGCCTTTTTCAAGTATCAGGTTTTCAACAATTTGTTTTTCATAGCTTTCCAATTTGCTCGATTTCAACAAATATTTATGCTTTTTATATAATTCCGAAATCTCATTTTTGAGAAGCTCGTAACAATCATCCCAATTCGACGCTTTTATGCTTTTTAACGAAAGATTTATTACCGGATATTTATTTTGATGCTGATTGCAAAAATCAGTTTTTTTCGAAATCTCATATTCCGAAAACAACTTTTTGCTTTCTTTTTTATTAATGTCAAAAAAGTGCTCGATCATCGACAGGTTTAATGTTTTTCCGAAACGTCGCGGACGTGGTATCAACAATACATCACTGGCACTATTATAAAAATCGTAGATCAACAAAGTTTTATCTACAAAATAATGATTATTTTCAACTATCCTTTTAAAGTCGGAATTTCCTATTTTTAGTGTTTTTCTTGCGTTTTCCATTTTTTTATACTTCTTAAAGCTACTATGAATTTATACATCAATGAGATTACTACGAGAAATACATTTCAAACTAAAGCTCGCTGAAAATATATACCTCTTTCCCAACAAACACTATCGGCAGTTTTATAATATTCTCAGCCGCAATTTTGTTTTCAATTAGCTCCTTGTAATATTTGTTTTTGTTTATTTGCTTCAGAGCTTTGTTTAAACTTTGGTTTATCTCTTTTTGCCGGGAAGGGTGATCCTTTGTTTTTATTGTCTTAATTTCAATCACAATTCCGTATTTGCTTTTATCGTGTGGAAGCAATAAAATATCGTATCTGCCTTCGCCGCTTTCACGGTTCGATTTTATAATATATTCGTCGCCAAGCACTGCAAGCAAGCCAAGTACGTACGACTGGTAAATTCTTTCAGGATTATTACCTGTATCGAAATAACTAAAGGTATCACCCATTATTTGTTTAAAGCCTTTTTCGAACTCTTTGATTTTATTGTTTACCAAATATTCTGCAGTCGAAATCAATAGCTCTCGTTTTACTTTAATTTTAATACCATACCATTTTATTATTATGTTTTGAAAAACTGTCCTGACTTCACAATTTGGGATTTTTAACTCATACATATCAAGTCCAACTTCTTTAATTTGAGTTAAATATCCACTAAAAGTTAATAGAGTCCAGAACAATTCTTTATTTTCATCAAGATCATTAAATACAAAATTCTGATCCAATGTTTTAACAATTGATTCACCGGCTATTAATTTTTGCAATGTATTTTCTGTATCAGGCTCCGTAATCCGCTCCCTGATTAAAATGTCGCTACCAGTATTGACCCAATGAGGTTTAAACTTTTCTTCATTAAATGCAATATAATTTACAATTGACCAGGGGTTATAAATATTATTAGTGTTTCCGAATGTATATCCATCGTACCATTTTTTTACTTTTGAATAGTTATCAAACAAATTAAAATATTTCAATAAGTTTTTTGTTTCGTTTTCGGTAAAACCAAATTTATCGGCAAAA
Source organism: Bacteroidota bacterium (assembly GCA_034721995.1). Classification (GTDB taxonomy): domain Bacteria; phylum Bacteroidota; class Bacteroidia; order Bacteroidales; family M50B96; genus JAIOYV01. Next base: position 6,935 of record JAYENH010000054.1, on the reverse strand, counting down.
TATGGCGATGTAATAGAAAAAACTTTAAAATTATTCAATTCCGAAAATATACTTTCTCTTGCAATTCGCATTATTCCGGTTATCAATCCTTTTTCCAGATTTTCGTTTCCTTTAAATGCTTCCCCAAGAAATGTGCGCATAAACCCAACGATATGATTATAATAATTTTTGCTACCCTGATTATTTAATTTTCCAAAACTAACTTCGTAACCATAAATTATTGGTGAATCGTATTCGTCGATTAAAATTAAAACTTCATTGCCAAAATGAGTTTTCAAATACCGACTTAAATGGTTTAAACTAATCTTATAATCTGTTTCAGAAGCTGTTTGCAGAATAATATTTTCAAAATTGCTTTTATCATACGATTTCAATTTATCGGAATCAAGCAAATAATCGTGTTTAATAAATAATTGGGAAATCTCATTTTTGAGAAGCTCAAAACAATCATCCCAATTCGACGCTTTTATGCTTTTTAACGAAAGATTTATTACCGGATATTTATTTTGATGATTATTACAAAAATCAGTTTTCTTAGAAATTTCGTATTCCGAAAACAACTTTGCGCTATCTTTTTTATTGACATCAAAAAAGTGCTCTATCATCGACAGGTTTAATGTTTTTCCGAATCGGCGCGGACGGGGAATTAATAATACATCGCTGGCATTATTATAAAAATCGTAGATCAACAATGTTTTATCTACAAAATAATGATTATTTTCAACTATCCTTTTAAAGTTGGAATTTCCTATTTTTAATGTTTTTTTTTCATTTTCCATAAAACATAAATCCTTATAATCCTATTGTTTTTCAAAGCAAATTTACGAAATATTTATTTCCTGATTTTTCTCCTCCAACTTTCGTCTTCGGTCTTCCGACTTCCATCTTTCGACTTCGGTCTTCCGGCTTCCAACTTCCGTCTTTACTCAAAAACTTTCACATCAGGAAATTGAGTTTTAATGCGCTCAATTGTTGTCTCATCCAACTGATTTTCTTCAATCCTCAACACTTTTAAGCTTGGAAAATCGGGACTTGTTTCTGGCCAGCTTTCTAATTGGTTTTTTCGTATATCGAGTACCCTTAACTTTGGCAAATGGTTGAGCGATGCAGGCAACTCTTTATAATTGCAACTTCTCAACGAAAGCTCTTCAAGGTTTTTAAGCTGATGAAATTTTTCTGGCAATTTTGTCATTTTAGTGTTTACCATAAACATCTTTTTCAATGCAGTTAATTCGGCAAACTCTTCGGGCAAAACTATGCCCTTGTTATTTCCCATATTGGTAAATTCAAGATTTTTCAACTCGCCAATTTCGGGAGGCAGTGTAGAAAGTTGGTTACAAAAAAGGTCGAGATGCTTCAGATTTTTCAGTTTGCCAATCCCTGCAGGTAATTCTTTGAGTTGAATTTTGCTGATGGTGAGCATTTCAAGATTTTTTAGTTTCCATAATTCATCGGGCAATTGAAGTCGTTGATTTCGTTTTAACTTCAGGGTTTTAAGTTTTTTAAGTTTTTTTATTTCCGATGGGAGCGATGTCAGTTTATTTTGCTCAAGGCTTAGATATTCGAGATTTTTGAGTTTGCCTATTTCAGGCGAGAGCTTAGTAAGTTCCTGAATGCTCAAATCGAGCTTGAACACTTCATCGGGATTTTTTAATGCCTCATCTAATGATTTGTAAACTTTGTGATGAACCGGTTTTGACTTACTTTGCGAAAAAACATTCAGACTTAAAACGGCAAATACCAAAATAAATATGCTAACTGTTTTCATAATTGTTCCTTTTATTTTTATGATTTTATTTATACTCTGTGATTTTTCCTATGCTAATTTCCCACGAAAAACTTTTGCTGGTAATTTCCTCGTTATTAAGAGTAGTTGGAATAAACCTGACCCCGTTTAATTTACCTGTTTTAATTTTTCCTGCTTTAATATAGAACCTGTCTTTTGTTTTTTCACGAAGCACATTGTCCATGTACAACATTATTTCATAAGAAAATTCAATGGCAAGGCTCTTTTTGTTTTCAATTTTCAATCTTAATTCCAAAGGGCTTTCTTTATCAAAAAATTTAGAATTAACCCATTTTGCCGAAATTATAAGGCTGTCTTTTTCGTAGCACATTTCGTAATCGGCCTGGGCACTGCTTTGCATAAAAACCCCGAGGGCTAAAATAAAACTAATCGATAATAAAAGTGGTTTTGTGTTCATAATTAATTTCTGTTATTTAAAATTCGATGAAATTCATTTTCAAAATTCTCGCGCGGCGAAAACGATGGTGCAATAAGGATTTTACTATAAGGATCGATAAGATAATATGTTGGAATAATCCTGGCATTGTAAGTTTTCAACAGCTCCTGTTGATTCTGGATGCTCAGGCAAACCCATTCATATTTCTGCTCTTTCACGAAATTAAAAAAAGCAGCAGCATCGTCATCAATCGAAACAGAAATAATTATAAGTTTATCCTTGTATTTTTTGTGAAGCTCTTTTAACATTACAAAATCCTCCCGTGAGGCAAAATTATTGTACGAACAAAAATTCAGGTAAACATACTTTCCCTTAAATCTATCTAAACGCACCAGGTTGGAATCTTTATCGAAAAGCTCGAATTTGGGTGCAGGATATGATACTGCCAGCTTAGTTATTTTTTTTCTGATGTTTTCCGATATTTTTCTGTGTTCGCCAATTATCGAACTTTTTTCGATCGAATCGAGTATCGCAACTACTTCGTCCAATTCGTAATCACCAAGATAATATCCATCGTATAAACCTTTAAGAATAAGCATTTCGATTAAAGTATCGTTTGCCAGTAGCGGATTTTTCCTTATTTGCCGTTTTGTTAAGCTAAGGCTTTTTTCCATTATTATTTTTTCAGAAATGCCCTTGCCATATTTTCCCTGTGCAAAAAACACAAAAAACTTATCGAATATACGATTGAAAAGCTTCATGTATTCCTGATTATTATATAAAACCGGCTGGTCTAAAAAATACTTTTCGGCCATTATATCCATCGATCCGGAATAAGTCAGGTTTCTAAAATCACCTATCATATATTTCCTGTACCTATAGAATTCACTATTTGTTTTTGCAGGAAATTTCTGTTTGCAAAGCAAAATAAAACTATCAACCTTATGTCGCCTTATCCTTCCTGTCGCAATAAGGTCTAAGTTTTTGTTTATGTAAGCATTGATGTGTTTGGAAAGTTGTAAGCACTTGAAATTTAATTCTGTTGAGTCGGTAAGTTTTTGATGGGCAAAAATCCTAATTTCCTCAAAAAATGGATTTTGCTTTTCCTGAGGGCTTTTTTCGGTTTTTTGCGGAAGTAAAATATTATAGCTTTTTCCGGGTTCAATAATTATAAAAGCCTGATAAATTCCAAGCTTAACAAAGACTTCCCGGCTTTTTTTTAATTTAACAGAAAGGCTGAATTGTCCATCTGCAAGTACTTTTGCTTTTCCTAAAATTGTGGTTTCATGGGTTATGTAATCGGTATAAGTTTCGAAAACAAGCTCGCTCCCGGCATAAGAAGGAAGCAAGCCATGAATTTCCGATTCCTGTGCAAAACCCAGGTAATGAATCAGAAACAAAACAATTAGATATGAAATTTTCTTCAACAACATCAATTTTATAACTATCTGCAAAATTATCTATTTTACAAGCAATTCCTAAAGCAGGATTCAAAGGTTTTGGAATTTCGGGTACAGCGGTATTTTTGCCTTTTTGGTTTGCCAGTTCAGATGTTCAGCTTTAAAGTATTTCACTCATGTTTCGCACACAGCTTTGAACATCTATTTCGCTAAGACATAGATAAACAACAAGCTTTTTCTTGAATTTTGTGTAAATGAATTTTATTGCTACTTTCACTGAATTAAAATGACAAATGATATTTCATATTAGCATGAATACTAAGTATTATTTCAGACATCTTCGGGCCTTCGGATTAGTAGTTTTATTAATAGTAATTTTTGTTTCTCAATCTGTGGGGCAGGAACAGGGTTCAATAAGTATACGTAATTACAGCCCTACCGAATATTTTGGTTATTCGCAAAACATGGCGAGCATTCAGGATAAACGCGGTGTAATGTATTTTGCGAATAGTGCCGGTATACTTGAATACGATGGAAATAGCTGGCGCACTATTGAACTTGAAAATAAATCGATACCTAAATTATTTGCCATGGACAGCACGGGTAGAGTTTATGTGGGCGGCGTTGGTGAATTCGGTTTTTTAGAAGCTAACGATAGGGGAGAAATGTCATATCATTCATTATTAAATAAAATTGAAGAAAATAAACGTTCATTTGATGATGTTTGGTTTATTCATAGTACCGGTACCGATGTCTTCTTTAATACCGACTCGATTCTTTTTCGGTATCGTAATGGAAAAATAACCAGCTGGAAGGAAGATTGTTTTGGCCCCTTAATGACTTTTGACAACATCACATATCTTCATTGTTGGGAAAAGGGAATCATGCAAATTGTTGGAGATTCGCTAACGATTGTCCCAAATGCCGACTATCTGAAAGGAGAAAGAGTGTTACTATGTTTTCTATTAATCAACAAAAAAATGCTTGTCGGAACAATGGATTCCGGCCTGTATCTTTATGATCTCTCAAAGGATAAAAACTATTTTGATAACAATAATATTCAGAAATTTGAAACAGAAGTTGATACAATAATTGAAAATAAAACATTATATAGTGTTTGCGAAATGTCGGACGGTAGAATTGCGTTAGGAACTTTACAAGCCGGTGTGTGTATTATCGACAAAAAGGGCAAACTTATTCAGGAAATAAATGTTGGCCTCCGAAACAATATGATATGGCATCTTTCGCATGATACTGAAAACAACCTGTGGATGGCAACCAATAATGGTATTTCAAAGATCGACATCAACTCTCCTATTAGCTTTTGGGATTTAAATACCGGCCTTGAAAACAGTGTTGATAATATTTGCCGTTTCAACGACACCCTATTTGTAGCCGGCTTTGGAGGTGTACAGTTTTTACAAGACAATAAGTTTAACTACGTTTCCGATTTTAAAAGCGAAACATATTGTTTACTTAATTTCAAATTACCTACAGATACTTCAAAAAACATCCTGTTGGCAGGGACAACAGACTTTGGAATAGTTGAAATGAAAAATCAGAAATTCAAAAAAGTTATTAATCTTGATCCCTGGGATATGTACCAACCAGCCCACAACCTAAAGTTGCTATATATTGCCACAGACTACGGTCTGTCAATTGCCACTTACGAGAACAAACAATGGGAGCTACTGGGTAATTTGGAAGGTGTTACTGAGAATATACGGGGTATTGAAGAAGACAAAAACGGGGATATTTGGCTTTCAACTTTTCTACACGGCATTATTCGTATTGTTCCTTCTGATAATATTCTTAAACCAAAAAAAGTGTTTAAGTATGGTATTGAGAGCGGTTTGCCCTCCATCAATTATTCCAACATTTATAAATTTGATAAGGGTCTGATTTTTTCTATACCCAATTATCTTCTCCGGTTTAATGAACAAAACAGTAAATTTATTCCCGACAGTACATTTGGAATTGAATATTGCAACGGCTCGTGTACCGTTTATAATATCGAAAAAGACAGTGAGCAGAAAGTTTGGATTGCAGGCATAAAAGACAATCATGATTTCATACATGTATTAATGCCGGATGAAAAAGGGAAATATACTCTTTTAGAGACCAACGCTTTAAACATGATGCCTCCTATGTCTATTACATTGGTTCACCTAGACCCGGACAATACTGTATGGATTAGTGGCTCGGAAGGATTGTTCCGTTTTAAGGGAGAACTAAAAAAATCTTCATCAACTTTTACCACATTGATAAGGAAAATAAATACACGTACCGATACACTACATTTTGGCACACATTATTATAACATTGGCATTGACAAAAATTTATTAACCGAATCAGTACCATTGCCGTATTCCCAAAATTCAGTAAATTTTCAATACGCTTCTCCTTCTTTTCTCAGAGAAAAAGCCACTGTTTATCAAACCTGGCTCGAAGGTTTAAATGAGAGCTGGTCGCCCTGGTCATTGGATACTAAAAAAGAGTACCTAAACTTATCCGAAGGCACATATCGATTTCATGTAAGGGGAAAAAATGTTTTTAATACTATTGGGAGTGAGGCCGTTTATGAGTTTACCATTTCACCCCCCTGGCACCGTACTTATTGGGCTTACCTTTTGTATTTCCTGTTTTTATCGGCACTGGTCTACCTTATTGTTTATCTTAACGGTAAACGTCTGGTTGATGCAAATATAAAGCTCGATAGAATGGTTAAAGAACGTACAACAGAGGTTAACCACCAAAAAGAAGAATTAAGGGCCCAAAGCGAAAATTTACAATTACTTAATGAAGAACTTGCTCAACAAAACGAAGAAATCATATCGCAAAGTGATCAGGTTCAAACACTTAATACAGAGCTCAAACAAAATAGTTCTAAAATTGAAGCACAGAGAGATCAATTAGAAGAATCAGTTGCAACAAAAAACAGATTTTTTAACATTGTTGCCCATGACCTGCGAAGTCCGTTTCAAAGCCTCATTGGCCTGTCCGAACTCCTTTCAACAGAATCGGACCAATTTAGCCAGGATGAAATATTGGAAATGAATGAATCAATTTATAAATCGGCCACAAGTGGATTTGTCCTTCTCGAAAACTTATTGGACTGGGCCAGGTCGCAAACCGACCATATTGAATATAAACCGGAAAATATTAGTGCAAGTGAACTTATTAATGAAAGTTTTCAGATATTAGGAAGCCAAGCTTCAAACAAAAACATTTCACTAAAATTGGAAATTGAAAAAGAGGTATTTGTATTTGCCGACCAGAATATGGTCGATACAGTGTTCCGTAACCTAATTTCCAATGCTATTAAATTCACTCATGAAAAAGGGGAGATATC
>JAYENH010000053.1:0-5869 GCA_034721995.1 Bacteroidota bacterium | reverse complement strand
CTATGGTACTCGCCATTATACATGGCATCGGCACCAACCGGGCCCATTTGGAAAACACCGGGCGACACTGCCCTGACGAAATAATAATAGCTGCGAACAGTCGAGCTGGCACTTACGAACAAACTTATCCTGTCGTCGCGGATGTCGCGGTAATCGTAGTTGTAATTGTCTTTTATCCAATGCAGGTCGGGGATGTCGCTGAGGCGGGTGTTCTCGATCTCGAATCCGGCAGGGAGCATATCGGTAATTGCCACATTTTCGACATAGGTGTTTTGTGTTGCCTGAAGTGTGATTTTTACAACGATCAAATCGTTTTGCTCGAAGCTTAAATCCCTGATATAATTTCCATTTCTGTCGTAAAGATATTTCCTGACTTTCAGAAATGAATCCTCGGTTTTGTATGAACCATCGGCAGAAATGCCTTCCGATTCCCAGAAATAATAGAGATGGCCGTTACCTTTGGCTTTTATTTCAATCTTGTTTCCTTCAAGTTTTGCGCCATGCAAATTCAGGGTCACATTATCGAAATTGGCAATGCTTTTTCTATCAAGAAAAATTTCAGCTTTGATATCACTTTTTGTGCTTTTGGCAGCTATTTTCCCGAGTGCTGTAAATGTGAATGCACGTTCCTGTGTGTTTAGGTGCCGGCGGGTTTTCAGCATTTCCGTCAGGTGTTTGGCCATATATGCTATTTGCGGATTGTCCGGTTCGGCTTCGAGCAGGGCATTTAGCGAAATAGCTTCATCGCGGATGTAGGAATAAAAACTTCCGCCGAAAGCCGAATTCGATTCTTCGCCCGAAAATTCTGCCGGCAATATTTCACGGTATTTATCCATGTCGCCGCTAAGGGCATACGATGCAGCTAAAAGGTATCGGCTATCGAGACTTAATAAATTAGGGCGGGCCTTGTAATAATTCATTGTGGCATATTGGGGTTTTCCGGCCATTGCTAAAACGTATAGCGAATATGGAATTTGTTTTGGTACTATTTCGCGTTTTGAGTTTCCGTTGTAATAATACATCTCGGTTTTTTTATCTTTCAAACTTTGTAACAAAAATCCATATAAATTATCAAGGAAGGATGGATCTATCTGATAGCCCGCCTTTTTGGCCTCCAACAAAAAATGACAGGCATACACCGATCCCCACCAGCTTTCGTGGCCATGTCCGGGCCAATAAGTAAGGCCACCGTTATACAATTGCATCAGCATTAATTTATTTATTGCCTCACGGATATTAATAGCAGGTTTTTCCATATCGGCATCATATCCATAAATATCTTTAACAATATCGCCAAAATAAAGCTGCGGAAAAACACTCGAAACCGTTTGCTCGACACATCCGTAGGGATAACGGATCAGATAATCAAGATCATCGGCAAATTCAATTAGTGGCGATTTGCTCACCAATAACTTATTGCTTGCACTTGCAGGAATAAATTCATTAGCCATATTGAAATTTTCAGCTCCCCCTGCCTTAACAATTCCTGACCCACTTCGCTTTTGCAGAGGGGCAGCAGGCCGCACGGGTATGTCAGTTTCGTAAGAAAATTCCTCGCCAAAGGCATCGACCAAAATAGTTATGTTTGATTGGCCAATAGCTTGCTGCACCGAAACCCTGTAAACCACCTCCATTTCGGAATTGGCAGGAATCTCAACCGAAATATCATCATCGCCTACAATATCAAGCGGGCCTTTTGTATTGATTTCGGTTTTGCAGCGGGCAACATCATCGGTAGTATTTGATATAGTTACAGGAACCTCAATAGTATCGGCAGGGCTTAGGAAACGGGGAAGTGCTGCACTTATCACCAAGGGATCGGCAACCGTCATGTTCGACGATGTTGAGCCAAATTTCTTGTCCCGGTACGAAACTGCCATTATTCGCAGGCTGCCCGAAAATTGTGGTATATCGATATCGAAACTTGCATTGCCGTTATTGTCGGTTTCGATAATTCCGCTCCACATCGAAACCAATTTAACACGTTTGCTTGTCATTGGGTTTATGCGTTTGCCCAAATCCATGCCGTCGCCCCCGGTCGAGCTTTGGTTGGTTTTTACTTCGGGAAAAAGCAATGGGTATAAATCATAAGATTTTACTTCGAGTGCCTTTTTCTGATAAAAGAAATCGTAGGGGTTTGGAGTCTGGAAACCCGTAATTTGCAGGATTCCCTCGTCGACAGCTGCTATGCTCAATTGCGAATTTGGATCGGATTTTATTTTAATGGTTTGTTTTGTTTTTGATCGTGATTTTTCTTTTGCCACAATTTCGATATTCATTTTGTTGTCATTGTCTTCAACCATCATTGGATGGAAACCATGAGCCACCAACAGCGGAAAATCCGACACATCGTGTGCCTTTATCAGCGTAGCCGAAATATACACATTTGGAACAAAGGCAGCGGTAATTGGCAACTCGAAGCTGGCAGCACGTTTGTCGGTTTCAATATAAAAATGATCGATAACATCATGTCCTTCGATACAGATAAGAATTTTTCCGGCAAAGGGGGCTTTTAAAAGTACAGTTGCTGTTTCGCCAACTTTGTAATTGTCTTTGTCGAACTCAACATCAATGTTCCCCTCGGTATCAACTTTAAACGAACTATAACTTGTGCTACCCCACCCGTACGACCAAAAATTGCGGCTTACATAATTGTTTACACCGGGTTTATTTATTCTGATTTCGTATTTTCCCGATGTTTGCGGCGAGAAACTAAACGACACCGACTCATCGTATAAACTGATGATTTTCTTCTCAATAATTTTTTCTTCTTTTTCTGATTGATACCTGAAATAACTGCCCGATCGCGACAGCACCGATTTATATTCATGCTTTATTAAAGTAACTTCGGCATCGTGATTTTGGAGCGGTTTGCCTTTGGTATTGCAGGCCACTAACGGAATACTCATTGAATTTCCTGTTTTTATGTAATAGCTGCCATAGCCAATGCCGTAAAAAACATCCTGCGTAAAAACGCTTACCGATTTGTGGCTGTGTACAGGCCTTCCGGTTTCGTCGAAAACAGTAAAGTATAAATCGCCTTTCAACTGCCCCATGTCGGTAAAATTACGGTCAATAGTAAAACTTTCGCTTGCTTTTCCTTCCGGATCGGTTGTCCCTTCGCGCAAAGTTTCGTCGAAATAATTCGAAATCCCTTCGATATAAAAATTATAACTCTCCTTTGTTTTTGCCCCAAAATTTCGTTTCTGCAAAGTAAACGATGCCTCATAATTCCGGTTTGCCGCAGGAGGGCCAAAAAAGTTTGTTGCCACAACATCGGCTTCGTAAACATCGTTCAGCATCATCGAATCAAGATTTGTCTTTAAATCAACCTTTATCCTGTCTGGCATAAATTCTTCGATCGAGATATTTTTCGAGGCAAGAAAAACATCGTTCGACGTATAAACCTGGGCACTATAGCTTCCTGTCATGGCCGAGGCAGGCAGAGCAAACGAAACATCGAAATCGCCCTGCCCCGATAATGTTTTCCTGAAAGTCCTTACCTCTTTTCCGTTTGGGGCAATAAACTTAACCTTGATGGGCATCTCGCCTGGCAATTGCCAGTTATCATTCCTGATAATGCAGGCAAGGTTAATGGTTTCGCCCGGACGGTAAATGTCGCGGTCGCCATAAATGTAGGAATCGTAACCCGACGGATTGGAATATTTCCCTCCCACATCGAAACGCGAAGAATTTACGCTTGTTTGTTTAAAGGGCAAATAATTGTAATCATCGCCCAAACTTGCGGTAATTAATTTTACATCAAAACCATCAGCAGGAAGTTCCGATATTTTAAAACTTGCCACACCTTTATTGTCGGTAGTTGCTGTACCCGAAAGTTGGTTATTGCTGCCGATAAATTTAAGTTCTACATTTGCCAAAGCATCGGCAGTTTTTATTGAGTTTGCAAAAACCGTTATGAAATTCCTCCCCTTTTTGGCCATTAAACCAATATCGGAAATCGAAATTAATTGCTGATCCTTTAACCAATAATTTTTATCAGAATAAACCTTTATAAAATAAATGCCGGGGAATTTCGAGAATTTATCTTTAAAATCGAGATGAAAAATATGTTTATTCCCCTGTCGTGGAAGTGTGCTTGTTTCAATTTTGGTTTCCCACACTTGATCTGACAGGCGCGAAACATTGTAGAAATTATAACCGTAGCGGTATTCATCGGAATGATAATCCCAGTAATGACGCAGGCCCGAAAGTGCTTGTAAAATATTGTTTTCGTATAATTTATAAATCTCAACCGAAATTTCATCAACATTAATAATATTTATTTCGATGTTTTTATTTCCCTTTCCCGATAGGTAAACCCTGTCGGTATTTGTAAATTTTATGCTGGGTTTCAATTTCCCGAATGAAATATCTTTAACGAATTCGTATTTTAATTTGCCGCCAATTTTCCCGGGTAGGCCATCGGCAATTACAATTTTATATTTGCTTTTCAGGTTGAAATTTTCGCTAACTATTACAAATCCCTGAGGAAGCATTTCGAGTTTATATTTTATTGATGGCGAAATGTTCAAATGTTTTTTTACTGCCGACTCATCAATTTCCTGCGAAGTGCTTACCGTTAGCCTGCCTTCGTTTCCGTTGTGTACAGCTTGGATGTCGTAAACCATTACCTTGTAAGGCGAAAGCAGGCTTGTTTCTTTTTCTACCTGAGTGTTTATCGGTACATTTCCGTTTACAGCTTTTATGCCCTGGTTAACTTGAATTTTTGCCTGAAAGTCTTTGTTTGCAAAAGTGAAATCGTCGATAACAGCGGTAAGTACTTTTGCATTTCCGTTATTTTTAAACCGGAAATTTGACTTAATGTCATCAACCCAAATGGCCACAAATTGTTTTGCCTGCTGTGGATCGACGAGGTAATTAAAAACTAAATCGAAATGTATTACAGGGTTCTTGTTTTCCGTTTCTCTTTCTGCCCAGTAGCCCGTAAAGCTAAGGAATTCGATGTATGGTGTATGAAAACTATACTTATTGTCGGACGACAGCTTTATTGCTTTTTTGTTTTTTGTTACCGATGATTTTATTTTGCCAATATAATTTGTCGATGGTTTTAACTGTTGAATAGGCATAAATAGTAGTTCTTTTTTTTCTATCCATTTAAACCTGCCTTGTATTGGCGGATCGAAAACTACATATTTTGTTGTGTCAATCAGGTTTAAAGCCGTATCTGAAACTAAATCTTTGTTGAAGCGGAAATGCAAATTTCCCTGAAGATTTACTTCGTCGGGGATACTTTCTTTTTCAAATTTAACAATGTCTTTTTCGGAGCAGGAGAAAAGGAAAATGGCCATAGCCATTAGGAATAAAGAAAATCGGCGCATATTGGTAAGATTTATAAAGTTCATTCTAAAATATCTTTGTAAAGATACAAAGATAATTGCAACTACTCATGTAGTTTAGATTGCTGATATAGTGTGTTTTTTAATTCGTTGTTCCACCCAGAGAATGCAAAAGTCGCAAAGCAAACAAGATGAATGCTTTGTATTTTTTGTGATAATTTTAGCGACCTGTGCGTGGAATTTGTAATGCATATATATTTAGCATTTGAAGGAAAATGAAATACCTGAGTAGTTGGAATTTACTAAGCCAGATAAACTGGAAAATGATAACTTTTCTCATTTCTCATACATCAAACAAAGCACGACTCCGTAGGAGTCAGATATTTATAGAAGTAATTGGCGAAACATTTTAAAGCTCCGGTAGGAGCGACATATTGGGCAAAGTCGAATCTTATTGGCAAGATAACCAGGGCTGGCATGACCTGCTATTCTTAAATTCACGAATAAAAAGTGTAAACTGAGAAATGAAAAATCCCGATTATTTCAATGGATATGTTCCCCTATTTAAT
>JAYENH010000052.1:0-5878 GCA_034721995.1 Bacteroidota bacterium | reverse complement strand
GACAGAATGGCGAATTATGCCATTTGACGCTTGTAGATATCACCAAACGCAAGCAGTCGGAAGAAGAACTCTTATTAGCCAAAGAAAAAGCCGAAGAAAGCGACCACTTGAAATCTGCTTTCCTTGCTAATATGAGTCATGAAATAAGAACACCGATGAACGGCATTCTTGGTTTTGCCGACTTACTCAAAGAGCCTGAACTAACCGGCGATGAGCAGCAGAAATACATTGGCATCATCGAGAAAGGCGGTAAACGCATGCTCAATATCATCAACGATATTGTCGATATTTCCAAAATTGAAGCTGGCATGATGGAATTCGATATAAAGGAGACAAATGTTAACGAGCAAATCGAATATACTTACATTTTCTTTAAGCCCGAAGCCGAGGCCAAAGGGATAGAACTTTCTTTTAACAATCCCTTGCCGGCAAAAGAAGCAACTATTAAAACAGACCGTGAAAAATTGTATGCTATTCTTACTAACCTGGTGAAAAACGCCATAAAATATACCAATGAAGGAGTCATTGAATTTGGTTATAAGCTAAAAAGGGACAAAGAGGCCGCTGAACTGGAGTTTTATGTAAAAGACACTGGAATTGGAATTCCGAAAGACCGCCAGGAAGCCATATTTGAGCGTTTTATACAGGCCGATATTGCTGATAAAATGGCACGTCAGGGCGCAGGACTGGGTTTGGCTATCACCAAAGCGTATGTAGAAATGCTTGGTGGAAAAATCTGGGTTGAAAGCCAAGAAGACAACCTGCCTACCGGACAGGCAGGAGGCTCAAAATTTTATTTCACCGTGCCCTACAATACTGAATCAGCTACAGAAATTGACAGGCAACCAGAGCCTTCAGAAAAAAACTATGATGTACGAAAAATAAAAATTTTGATTGCTGAAGATGATGAAGTATCGGAATTATTTTTGGATAAAACAGTCGAAATGTATAGTAAAGAAATTTTAAAAGCAAGGACAGGAGCTGAAACCGTTGAAATATGCCGCCATAATCCCGATGTTGACCTGATTTTGATGGATATTTGCATGCCCGACATAAATGGATACGAAGCGACAATGGTAATCCGTGAATTTAATAAAGAGGTCATCATTATTGCACAAACAGCTTATGGACTAAAAGGCTACAGGAAGAAAGCAATAGAATCAGGCTGCAACGACTATATAGCTAAACCGATTAACAAAATGGAATTACAGGCGATGATACAAAAGTATTTCGCTAAATGATTATTAAATTGACAGAATTTTAAATGACAGAAAATAAAGCACATGGCTATAACACGCGCTCAAAAATAATTGCCGGGCAAGTAATAACATCAAGGCTTACAGCCCGTTTCAAGTCTATTGTAACAGACAAGTTACTGCTTCGCAACGGCAACTATTCTTAGCGCAACCGTTATCGCCAATTTGAAAAAAGCAGTAGTACTAAAGAAAGTTTGTTTTATCTTTGAAAAATGAATACAGAATTAAACACATCAGAATATAAAACGTGGATTAAAGAATTAAAATCGAAAATTCATGCAGCACATCAGAAAATTGCCTTTTCAATTAATTCTCAGCTCCTTGAAATGTATTGGGGGATAGGTAAAGATATTTCAGAGAAACAAGATAAATCAGAATGGGGAAGTAAATTCATTGAGCAGATTGCACTTGAATTAAAACATGAATTCCCTGAAATTAAAGGTTTCTCACGTAGAAATATTTATGCAATAAGACAATGGTATAAATTTTATTCAATGAAATATCAATTTGTGCCACAGAGCGTGGCACAAATTCCATGGGGTCATAATAGATTGATTATTACAAAAATAAAAGATATTGATGAGGCAGAGTTCTATTGTAATGAAACTATTAAAAATGGCTGGGATAGAGATACTTTAGAAATTCAGATTGAGAAAAATCTTTATAAACGTATAGGTTTTTCAGACAATAACTTTTCACAAACACTTCCTGCAAGACAATCTGAATTAGCAGCCGAAATCATGAAAGACCCTTACAACTTTGATTTTCTTGGTCTGCACGATGATGCACTGGAAATTTCAATTGAAAATGAATTGGTTAAAAACATTACCAAATTCTTATTAGAGCTTGGAAAAGGATTTGCATTCCTTGGAAGACAGTATGAAATAGAAGTAAGTGAAAATGATTATTTCATTGACATGCTGTTTTATCACATGGAACTAAGGTGTTACATCGTTATTGAATTGAAAGCAGGAAAATTCAAGCCTGAATTTGCAGGAAAATTGAATTTCTACCTGTCAGCTGTTGATAGTAAATTAAAACAAGAAAAAGACAATCCTTCTATAGGAATTCTTTTGTGCAAGAAAAAGGATAAAATTGAAGTCGAATATGCTCTTAGGGACATAAATAAACCCATGGGAATCACAGAATATCGACTTACTGATGCCATTCCTGAAAACATGAAAGCTAAACTACCATCAATTGAAGAACTTGAAAACGAATTGACTAAAAAAATAGAACAAAAAGGCGATAACACGCGCTCATAAATAATTGCCGAGATGGTAGTAAATTCAAGGGTTGTAGCCCGCATCAAGTTCGGTATAATTTGACAGGAAAGTACTCCGCAATCGGCAACTATTCATAGCGCAACCGTTATGCGGCATACGAAAAAAGAGCCAACGCACAAATAGCACAACTTGTCCCGACTTTATTTCGGGATTTGGTTTTTGCCGACACACAGGCAAACCTTGAAAAACCAAAAGAGCTATTTTTTAGCCAACGCTCTCACAGAATTAGAAACTGAATAAGAAATAAAGAAAATAAATGAGTTTAGACACAAATACATTACAACCGATTATCAACTTCATTTGGACTGTTGCAGATGATGTGTTGATTAACAAATATCTTGAAAACGACTATCAAGATGTGATTTTACCAATGACTGTTTTGAGAAGATTGGATTTGGCTTTAGAAAAAACCAAAGACAAGGTTTTAAAAACCCACGAACAGTTTAAAGGGAAAATTGACAACTTATCCGGACTTTTGACCAGCAAAGAACACGGCTCGGGATTGGAATTTTACAATACTTCGCCCTACACAATGAAAAAGTTGTTGGACGACCCTAATAATATTGATAGTAACTTTTTAGACTACTTAAACGGATTTTCGGAAAATGTACAAGACATTATTCAAAAATTTAAGTTTCGTAACCAGTTAGAAACATTTGAAGAAACAGGTATTACCTTTTCGCTGATTGAGAAATTTTGTAGCCCAAAAGTAGAATTACGACCAGAGAAAATCTCGCCAATGGCAATGGGTTATATGTTTGAAGACTTAATCCGCAGATTTAACGAAAAAACCAACGCAGCCGCAGGGCGACACTTTACGCCAAGAGAAATTATTGAACTAATGACCCATTTGGTGTATTTGCCTGTAAAAGACAAAATACAGCAAGGAACATATTTGGTTTACGACCCTTGTGCAGGTTCGGGTGCAATGCTCACTCAATCTAAGAAATATGCAACAGACCCAGAAGGCGAAATAAAGTCAAAAGCAAGTTTTCATTTATACGGACAAGAGAACACAGGTGAAATGTATGCGGTTTGTAAATCGGATATGTTGCTGAAAGGCGAAGACCCCGACAAAATACAGTTTGGTTCTACATTGAGTAAATACGGCTTTGACCCCAACCTGAAATTTAACTTTATGCTTACCAACCCACCTTATGGCACAAGTTGGAAAGAAGACCAAAAAGAGTTGAATGTAGGCACAGCCAAAAAGATTGAAATAAACGACAGCCGTTTTAACTTGGAGATTAAAAACTTTAAAGGTGATAAAGAAAAAACCTGCTTAACTTCTCGTAGCAACGATGGGCAGTTGATGTTTATGTTGCATATGCTTTCTAAAATGAAAGACTCGAAAGACGGAGGTAGCCGTATTGCTTCTGTACAAAATGGTTCTGCCCTATTTACTGGTGATGCAGGAAGCGGAGAAAGCGGAATAAGACAATATATTTTAGAAAATGATTTGTTGGAATGCATTGTCCAATTGCCAAATGATATTTTTTACAATACAGGCATTGCAACTTATGTTTGGATATTGAGTAATAAAAAAGAAGATAAACGAAAAGGGAAAGTACAGTTAATAAATGCTTCTTCTGATGCGTTTTACAGCAAAATGCGTAAAGCTTTGGGAAGTAAAAGAAACCAATTAAACACTAATCATATTTTAGATATTCAAAATCTGTATTTCGATTTTGAAGAAAGCGAATACTCTAAAATATTTAATAACGAAGATTTTGGCTTTTATCAAATCACTACTCACCAACCCGAAAAAGATGAAAAAGGCAAAATAATTTCCGATAAAAACGGCAATCCAAAATCCGATAAAGATTTAAAGGATACTGAGAATGTTCCAATGAAAGAAAATATTGATGAATATTTTACTCGTGAAGTATTACCGTTTGCAGAAAATGCTTGGTACGACAAAAAGAAAATGAAAATCGGTTACGAAATACCATTCAACAAATATTTTTACAAATATGAGGCGTTGCGACCATTGAGTGAAATTGCCAATGATATTTTGGCTTTACAGAACGAAACGGAAAACTTGTTAAAAGAGATTGTAGAATAGTTATGAGCGAAATAATTAAAACAGAAGATATTAAAAATCGTATTTTTACAATTCGTGGTTTGCAAGTGATGATTGATAGAGATTTGGCACAAATCTATGGTGTAGAAACAAAAGTATTAAATCAAGCTGTTAAACGAAATATTGCCAGATTTCCTGAATCGTTCCGTTTTCAGTTGCTTGAAAATGAAAAATTAGAACTGGTCACAAATTGTGACCGGTTTAAAAAATTAAAGCATTCTTCAGTTTACCCTTACGCATTCACTGAACAAGGTGTTGCAATGCCTTCGGCTGTTCTGCGAAGGGAAACGGCTATAAAAGTTAGCATAACAATAATTGATGATAAAACAGTTTATCACTTTGGAGCAAGCCTTAAAGATGCGGGTAAAAAATGGTTTGCCTGCTCAAAACTTTCTATTAACGCAAATGATATTGTTGAAAAATTATGAAAGAAATAATTAAAACAGATGATATTCAAAACCGCATTATTACTATTCGTGGCAAACAAGTTATGCTTGGTAGTGATTTGGCAGAACTGTATGGTGTAGAGGTAAAACGCCTGAATGAACAGGTGAAAAGGAATATTGAACGATTTCCTGAAAAATTTAGATTTCAACTTACAAGATTGGAAGATGAAAACTTGAAGTCGCAATTTGCGACTTCAAGTGTAAAACACGGTGGAAAAAGAACATTGTCTTATGTTTTTACAGAGCAAGGTGTAGCTATGCTTTCGGCAGTATTGAAGAGTAAAACAGCCATAAAAGTTAGTATTCAAATTATGGATGCATTTGTGGAAATGAAAAAGTTTCTTGCTACCAATGCCACAGTTTTTCAGCGATTGGATAATGTGGAAAGAAAACAAATAGAAACGGACCAAAAATTTGAACAATTATTTAACGCCCTCGAAACCAGCGAAATTACACCAAAACAAAATATTTTTTACGACGGACAAATATTTGATGCTTATACTTTAATTGCTGACATTATCCGCTCGGCTAAAAAATCTATTATTTTAATTGATAATTATGTTGATGATACTGTTTTTAAACAACTTGCAAAACGAAACAACAATGTAACTGCTGTAATTTACAGTAAAGCAACTGATAAAATAGTAAAACAAGACTTGCAAAAACACAACAAGCAATATCCGAAAATTGAACTGAAAAACCTTACTACGGCTCACGATAGATTTTTAATTATTGATAGCAAAACAGTTTATCACTTTGGAGCAAGCCTTAAAGATGCGGGTAAAAAATGGTTTGCCTGCTCCAAAC
>JAYENH010000051.1:0-5879 GCA_034721995.1 Bacteroidota bacterium | reverse complement strand
CTAACCTGGAAATTTCGACTTTTAGAAAAAGGGTGTATGAGTATTCTAATTCCTTTCGTAATGGATCGTAAAAAAGCTGTAATCCAACTTGCAAATCCACACCATTATATATAGAGTGCAAAAACCTTAAACCGGAATATAATAAATTGCGGGTTGGCCGGTTGTAGCTTTCATGTTTTTCCGATATTGATTGTAAGATAGGATTCCCCCTGGGGGCAATAAAATGGTAGGCATACCAATAATTAAAATCAACAACAAAATGATTGTTAGAAAGTTCCAATTGCGAGAGGTATCCAAAACCTTTTGTAAAACTTTGTTCTTTTAATGGGGATAAATCAGCATAAGCTAAACTATAATTTTTTATGCTGATTGATTTAAGATATGAATTATCAAGTGCAAATGCAATATTGATGCCTGCTGCAAAATTGGCAAGAGTTTCGACTTGTCCGGTTTTAAGGATGCCCTGCCCCCCTCTATGGGTAATTATAATTTGCATTGGCAACGAAACATCAATACTGTTGATTCTACGGTAAACATAGGTTTTTCCTGTAAATCCAAATGTGAAATGCTCCTGAAATTCATCTGTTTTCCTTACATGTTTTTCCCAGTTCAACCACAAATCGGCATCTAAATATTTATTCTGAAAAAGAAACTGGATACCGTTTTCGACATTTTTTAACCAATGTAAATCGCTAAAATACAAAGGCTCGATTAATTTATGTTTATGGCCACCTTCGAGTGTGCCCAAATTCATTTTTAAATTTTTGTTTGGAATCCACGAAGCAGTGAAAATTGGTTGTACATCGGCAAAACCATCTTCGCCTGAAAATCTCATTACATGGATTCCTGCTTTTAACCGGAAACTGCTTTGGAAATTATACGAAATTGCAGGTGCTAAAAAATAGCCTATATCAGTGTATCCATCTGTGATTGGATTAAAATACTCTGCATTTTTGAAGAAATTGAAATTTTCGACATGCAAGCCAAAATTATCTTTTACAGAAGCATTATCCTGTGCAAATATCGTTTGCAACAAGCTAACACTAATAAAATATGATATTAGGAAATACTTCTTCATTAGCACATTTTCAATTGAGTACAAAGATAATTATGTTTATGTATTTCTTCTACGACACACTTATGGGCAATTGCCTTGTAATCTATGCAGCTTTTCCCGGTGCCGATTATCTCTGGTCGACCGGACAAAGCAATAGTCTTATCTGGGTTTCGGATACAGGGCTTTATTCAGTAACTGCAAGCAATGCCTGCAATTCCGTTGTCGACAGTGTAGTTGTTTTGTCGCTTACTGATATTCAAAATTTCAAATTGTCAGATAAAATAAAAATATACCCAAACCCTGTAAAAGGGGAGTTGGTAATTGAGGGGCTGTCGGTTAGGAATTACGAAATTACACTTTGGAACAGTATAGGGCAGGCGGTGGTTACCACGACCCAAACCCTCGCTTGGAGCGAGAGCTTGGGTTTTTGCGTCATCGACTTTTCGGGCTTTCCAAAAGGTATTTATTTGCTTGGCATCAGGCTGGGGGAAGAGAGGAAGGTTTATAAAGTGGTGAGGGAATAAAATGGTATTATCTGTTTCAACTACCACACGATACATCCGATGACTCCCGAATGATTAGTCAGAATCGTAGGCCCATTTCAAATATATGCTGCCCCAGGTAAAACCACCGCCAAAAGCTGCAAGAACTATATTGTCGCCTTTTTTCATTTTCTTTTCCCATTCCCACAGGCAGAGAGGGATAGTTGCGTTGGTTGTATTTCCATAACGATAAATATTTATCATTACTTTTTCTTTTTGAAGTCCCATACGGCGTGCTGTGGCTTCAATAATGCGAAGGTTTGCCTGGTGTGGCACGAGGTAATTAATACTGTCGGAAGTAAGGCCGTTTTTTTTCATTATCTCGACCGCTACATCAGCCATATTTTTAACTGCAAACTTAAAAACCGATTGTCCTTCCTGATAAACGTAATGTTCGCGGGCATCAATAGTTTGGTGAGAAGCTGGTTTTACCGAGCCACCCGCTTTTTGGTGCAAATGCACACGTCCCGAACCATCCGATTGTAAAATGCTGTCCTGTATTCCCAGGCCTTCGTAATTTGGTTCTATAAGAAGTGCCCCTGCTGCATCGCCAAAAATTATGCAGGTAGTACGGTCGGTGTAGTCAACAATCGACGACATTTTATCGGCACCAACAACAATTACCTTTTTGTACATTCCGCTTTTTATGTATTGTTCTGCGGTAATCAGTGCATAAATAAATCCCGAACAAGCAGCATTCAAATCAAAACTAAAGGCATTTTTTATCCCGGTTTTGTCGCAAATAATATTGGCAGTTGCGGGGAATTGCATATCCGGGGTTACTGTGGCGCAAATCAATAATTCGATTTCGTCGGCAGATGTGCCGGTCTTTTTTAATAATTTTTCAACAGCATCAGCAGCCATATCTGAGGTTCCAAGTCCTTCGCCTTTCAGGATTCTTCTTTCTGTTATACCTGTCCGCGAAGTTATCCACTCGTTGCTTGTATCAACAAGTTTTTCTAATTCCTGATTGTTAAGGATATAATCAGGTGCCGAGCATTCGATTCCGCTGATTACTGCTGATATCTTTGACATTACTTAAAAACCTCTTTAAATTTTTCGTTTATCCCGGCATTTACTACATTGAAAGTATGGATGATCATGTTTTTTATTGCCTTTTCGTTTGAAATGCCATGACCAATAATTACGTTTGAATTTATTCCCAAAATTGGCGTACCTCCATAATTTTCGAAATTGAAGCGGTTAAAATACTCATCATCAATTTTTCTTTTTCTGATAAGGGTATAAAAAGCTTCGGCTTCTTTCAAAACAACATTACCTGTAAATCCGTCGGTTACAATAACATCGGCTTTGTCGCCAAAGAATTCATTACCTTCGACATTGCCAATAAAGTTAAAATCTTTTGAACCTTTCATTAGCTCGTGGGACGATCGCGAAAGCAAGTTCCCTTTTTCTTCTTCCGAACCGATATTTAATAATGCGACTTTAGGGTTTTTAATGCCATGAACAAATTCGGCATAAATCGAACCTAATATTGCATACTGATACAAAACATCGGGGCGGCAATCAGCATTAATCCCAACGTCTAAAATAATGGAGTTCCCTCCTGATAAACGCGGTAAAACACTACCTATACATGGACGGATAATACCTGGGATTACCTTAACGGTATACATGGAGCCAACCATCATGGCACCGGTATTCCCGGCACTGGCAAAACCATCAATTTGCGCGGAATTAAGCATGTGGAAACCTATACCGATACTTGATTTTGGCTTTTTGCTGAATGCTTTGGCGGGATGCTCACCCATTTCTATACGTTCATCGGTGTGCACAATTTCGAAAACAGACGGGTCGAAATCTTTCTCCTCAAAAATTGGTATCATTTGCGACTTGTCGCCAATAAGAACAATTTTGCACGACTGGGGCATTTCCTTATATGCCCGTATTGCACCTAATACAGTTTCTTTGGGGGCATAATCGCCACCCATAATATCAATTCCAATCCTCATAAAAATTCAGATGGATTAATCTTCTTCGCCTTTCGACATAACAACCTGGCCTTTATAATAGAGCTTGTCTTCGTGCCAATGTGCCCTGTGGTAAATGTGAGGTTCACCGGTGGTTTGATCAATAGCAATGGTTGGAACTTCCGCCTTGTAATGCGTCCTGCGCTTATTGCGTCGCTGCTTCGAAATCTTATGTTTAGGATGTGCCATTTTATTATTTAATTATTATACTGTTTATTTTAATAAATCTTTTAATTTATCCCATCGTGGGTCTATTGTTTTATCTTTTTGAGTTTTCTGTTCGCCGGGTTTATTCAGAGCTTCGATATTGCATGTTGGATTACCATTTTCATCATTTGGGTGCATTCTTTTGTATGGTAATTGCAAATGAATAAACTCATAAATATACTGTGATACATTTATTTCGGATTGATTATGGGAAACAATTTGTACTTCTTCGCCTATGTAACGCGAATCGTAAACCTCATTGCCAAACTTGATTATCAATTTGTCATGGCTATTGATTTTTAAATCGAACTTTTCGAGACACCTGTCACACTTCATTTCTAAGCTTCCGCTTGCAATAAAAACTAGAGCAAGAAATGTAGCATTTTTTTCAAGTTCAACAATTACATCGAATTGCCCATTTTTAATTTCCGAATACTCAAATTCATCAAAGAACTTTTCATCGACAATAAAGTCGAAAGTATGCTTTCCGTCTTTCAATCCCATATAAGGGATAATATAATTTTTCAGATAATCCACTGTTCTAAAAAATGTGGTGCAAAAGTAATTTTTTTATTTTATTCAGAAAAAATATTTTATTCTAACTAAATATTTGGTGCTAAACAGAATGCAGGGGGCAAGTGAATTTGTCTTACGTTCTTAAACTAAAATGTTTGCCATTTTGTATTTAATCTATTGTATTGTTCATTCTGAGAGCTTCGATATAAGGGCCTATTTCTTTAGGGCAATCCTGAAAATAGTCCCTTGCTCCGGATCGGAACTTTTTACAAAAATTTTTCCCGAATGGTAGGTTTCGATAATCCTTTTCGATAATGATAATCCAAGCCCCCATCCTCTTTGTTTTGTTGTATATCCGGGTTGGAAAACTGTTTTAAACTTCGTTTTCGGAATTCCTTTGCCGGTATCTTTTATGTCGACATATAAAATTTGTGTATTGTCCTGAAGCGATATTTCTATCTCGCCAACCCCATTCATTGCATCAATAGCATTTTTACAGAGATTTTCGATTACCCATTCAAATAATGCCTGGTTTATTGCAACCGACATTTCGTATTCTTTATCGAATTTCTGTATATAATTTACTTTGTCGGAGGTTCTGGTTTGCAGGTAATTTACCGAATCGTCGATTACTTTTGAAATATTCGTACGAGTTAAAACGGGATCGGAACCAATTTTTGAAAACCTCTCGGTAATAGTTTCGAGCCTTTCAACATCTTTTTCAATTTCTTTCAGCATTGTAGGATCGGTATCTCCCTCTTTCAGGTACTCGACCCAGGCCAGGAGCGAAGAAATAGGCGTGCCCAACTGGTGGGCTGTTTCTTTCGACATGCCAACCCAAACCTGGTTTTGCTCGGCCTTGCGCGATGAACTAAAAGCGAGGTAAGCTACAAGTATGAATAAAAATATGACTCCCAACTGGAAAAAAGGATAATAAAACAACTGGGTTAATAAAACCGAATCTTTGTAATAAATATATTGTTTATGGCCATCCATCAAAACAATTTCGATGGGTTGCTTTTCCGAACGCATAATTTCAAGTTGCTTGTTCAGGTAAGCCATGTTCCGTTCAAGTCTTTCGGGGCTTAAGTTTTTGTTAATGATCGATTTTAATGAATCTAAATTCCGGGCAGCAATAATATTCATTTCTCCATCGACAAGTATAACCGGAATGGTTTTGTTATTTATCAATACTTCGGAAATAAAAATCACATCCTGGTCGATGTCGGTATTCGACAATTGCCTTGTGGCTTCGGCCCAAAGTTCCACGCTTTTCCGCTCCTGAGTGGCTAATTTAGTTACTACGCGGTTGGTAAACACTAGCGATGATATGCCTATGATTATGGCAGCCATAAATAATGCAAATTTCCACTTCTGTTTTTTGGAGTAAATATTCACCTATCAATTAGTTTAAAAAATTGCGCAAAGAAAGTAAAACTTCGATTCATTTACTTTATTGTTTGCAAAAAGTATCCGGTCTTCAGTTGGCAGTCAATTAATCGCGCTGCGATATAACCTGGTATCTAACTTAGGATAGCCCCACAATTTATTGTGGGGTTTCTGAGA
>JAYENH010000050.1:0-5883 GCA_034721995.1 Bacteroidota bacterium | reverse complement strand
GCACGACTCCGTAGGAGTCAGATATTTATAGAAGTAATTGGCGAAACATTTTAAAGCTCCGGTAGGAGCGACATATTGGACAAAGTCGAATCTTATTGGCAAGAGAACCAGGACTGACATGACCTGCGATTCTTAAATTCACGAATAAAAAGTGTAAACTGAGAAATGAAAAATCACAATAATCGACATCACTCAATTGGGTTATGTCAATTTAATGTTAATTTGTGCATTCCCCGAAAGTCGGGGCAGGCTGTGGCAAAATAAAAAAACGTTGCGGATTTAAGGACTATATTGATTTTTAATGCTGTGAAATACATCAATTTACACACACACGATAAAACGGATAGAAAATGTGAGATTTCCATTCTCAATATTTTTCCTGATGATGCTGAAAAAGCTTTAGGGCAACATATCCAGAAAATTTATTCTATAGGCTTGCATCCCTGGCATATTGATAAAACTACTGCTAATGCGATAGTTGCAAATATTGATAAATTGGCCAGGCATCCATCAATACTTGCAATAGGCGAAATTGGCCTCGATCGTAGATGTGCTGTCGATTTTCAACTTCAGAAAGAGGTTCTTGTTAAACAATTGGAGATTGCCGAAATATTAAGCAAGCCTGTTATCTGGCATGTGGTAAAAGCTTATTCCGATGTGTTGGCATTGAAGAAAAACATCCAACCAGCTGTTCCCTGGATACTTCATGGATTTCATGCAAAAGAGCAACTTACGATAAGTCTTGTCGGCCACGGGTTTTATTTTTCGTTTGGTGTGTTGTTGCTTGATGAAAAATCAAGAAATGCAGAGATACTTCCTTTAATACCTACTGATAAACTCTTTTTCGAAAATGATGATTCAGGAATACCAATAGAAAAGATATATGAAAAAGCGGCAGGGATTTTATCTTTGTCGCTTGAAAAACTAAAACAAATTGTAAACGAAAATTTTATACAAGTCTTTGGAAAAGAAAACAAATAATACCGAATACTGGCTCGAACGCACCGAGCTTTTGCTTGGCAACGAAAAGCTGTCGAGATTGCAAAAAGCTAATGTGCTAATAGTTGGCCTGGGTGGGGTAGGGGCTTATGCCGCCGAACAGATTTGCCGTGCCGGGGTAGGCAAAATTACTATTGTCGATAACGACCAAGTGCATTCGAGCAACCGCAACCGGCAACTTATTGCTCTTGTCAGCACAAATGGCATGGACAAAGCCGACCTGATGGGCAGGCGTTTACTTGATATCAATCCCGAACTCGACCTTACCATTATTAAAAAATATATCAAGGATAATCTGATAACTGAAATTCTTGAAGGGGATTTCGATTACGTGGTGGATGCCATCGACACTCTGACACCCAAGATTTATCTGATTTATGAATCTCTCAAAAAAGGTTTAAAAATAGTTAGCTCCATGGGTGCCAGCGGAAAAATCGACCCAATGGCTATTGAAATAACCGATATATCGAAATCGTATAATTGTACCCTGGCTCGCATCCTTCGCAAACATCTGCACCGCCGCGGTATCCGCGAAGGGGTTAGGGTAGTTTTTTCGCCCGAAAAACACGACAAGAAATCAATTATAATAACTGATGATGAGCGGAACAAAAAATCGACCGTGGGAACAATTTCTTATATGCCGCCCATTTTTGGATCTGCCCTTGCCTCGGTAGTGATAAGGGATATTGCAGGGGTTTAAAACAAGTCAATTCGCTACGCTGTCATTACGCTAAAGCTTTGGAGGACACGAGCGCAGCGAAATAACAATTAAATTAGCAATTCTCAAATCGTACCGGCAATGTGTATGTTACTTTAACAAGTTGCCCTGATTGTTTCCCGGGTTTCCAGGCAGGCAGGCCCTCAATAATTTTTCGGGCTATTTTGTCTAATTTGCGATTATGCCCATTTACGATTTTGGTTTGTGCAATCCTGCCCGATTCGTTCACAACGAAATTTACATAAACCAAGCCGCAGGAATTCACTTTTTCTTTTTCTTCAGCTTCACGAATACTATTTTTCATGTATTGGTCTAAAGCGGCAATGCCACCAGGGAACTCAGGCATTTCGTCGGTAAAAGAAAATACTTGTCCCGAAAAATCATCACTGCTGACAAGTGCCGGGTTTTGTGTGAGTTTTTTTGAGCTTTTATGTTTTTCAGTAGAAATGTGAAATTCTGAATCCTGTTTTTCCAAAGTACTTGTTATTGGTTTTGGAGGTGTAATAATTGTTGAAGACTTTCCAGGTTTCGACCATCCGTTTTTTTCAGCAATATTATTTCTGGTCGATTTTGAAAGCAGAAAAAACAATCCAACAATAATTGCAACCGATGCTGCTATCGAAATTGTCAGATATCTGTTTTTACGCTGGGGGGAAACTATTTTATGTTTGCCTGTTTTGTAGGCAATAGCATCTCTTAAACTTGAGATATTTTTTTCTGAATTGGTTGAAGGTACAAGCCCGTCAATGGCATCGGAACATAATTCACAAGATTCTAAATGTTGCAATACGAGCTTCTTTTCATTTCTCGTAAGCAGGTTTTGTCCATATTTTTTTATCGCCTCTAAAGTAAGGCAAGCCCGGTTGTTAAAAAGTATAGTTTTTTTCATCTTTTCATAATTACCACTAAAACACCAAAACACAAAAATAATCATGCCATCCTGATACGCTGTACTATTGAAATTTTTGCTTCGCTCCTACAATCTCCCTCAATTACCCTCAATCTAATTCAATCTCCCTCAAACTAATCCCAAGGTTTCGTTTTCCATTCTGAACATAGCTTTTTACTTTTTTCATTTCGAAGCCTGTTATTTCAACTACTTCTTTGTACGATTTTTCCTGCAAGTAAACCAATTCGATACATTGCCGCTGAGGCCCTTTAAGTTGTTCAATGGCTTTGTACAGGGCATCGTTTTTCTTTTTTTCAGAATCATCAATCATAAGGTTCAATGCATCTTCAATTTCCATAAATGATGAATGGTTTTCTGCTTTTGTGGCATCGGCATATTTTTGGTTTTGCTTATGCCGCCTTATTTGTTTCAGGCAATGATTTTTACTGACAATGTAAATCCAACTCTTGAAATTTTTCACTTCATGAGTTTTCAAATCGCGCAGAATATCTTCAAAAATTTGCATTACGGCATCTTTGCAATCAGCTTCATCGTGCAAGTATTTCATGCACACACCAAAAGCCAGGTGCACATAAGGGTCGAACAATTCGCCCACAAAAGCTGGGTCGCCTGTTTCGCGGTAGCGGTCAATTAGCACGTGCTCCGGTAGGCTACCTTTACCTGCATCTTTGTCTTTTTGTTTTGTGAAAAATCGTAACAAATTTCTGATTTTATTTGGTAGCTATAGTCTTGTATCCCTGATTACTGTAGAATCAGTTTTTCACTTTGCATACGTTTTAAAATGCTTTGATGATTTTCTCTTTCAACAATTATTATATCTTCAGGATTAAAGTTGTTAAGCAGACCCACAGATTGAGTTGATATGATTAATTGTGTTTTAACAGAAGCACTTTTAATCATCGCTGATAGTTTGCTAATGGCAAAAGGATGTAATCCCAATTCTGGCTCATCAATAATTATGGTACTTGGCGGGTTTGGTTGCAAGAGTAAGGTTGCGAGACAAATAAAGCGAAGTGTTCCATCAGATAAATGATGTGCGTCGAAATATTCATCACTTCCCTTTTCAAGCCACTTCAGGTTGATCTCCAAAGAATTTTCACCTGTTGGTTTTAAATCAAACCGGTTAAAAAAGGGAGCAACCGATTGAATTGTTTTTTCTATTATTCTAAAATGCTTTAGGTGTGTTTTGCTAAGTTTGAATAAAAATGCTGCCAGATTTCCTGAATCTTCCCTTAAAAATTCGTTATCGTGTAATTTACCAAAACCCTTTACTCTTGATGTAGAACTGGTGTCGTTTAAATGAAATATTCGCAGATGCTTAATAAAGGAATTTAAAAGCTCGCATTGTGGTTGATGATCTTTATCGGGAATTATACTCTCAAAAGCACCTGCTGGTGTAAAATGTTTTCCGCCCCAGTTAAACTTTTCATTGTTGCCAAAATTAAAATAACTTATCTCATCCTCAAAAACAAAACCGCCATCAAGGGTAGGGACAAGCCTGAAATGATACATGTTCGAAATATTGCTGATATTCCGAAATTTAATTTCTCCTTGAAGATAAGATGATTTCTTTTGTCCGAAATACAAATAGCTGCCCGCTTTACCAGTTGTTTTAACGTACACCTGTAAATTCTTGTTCATGATATTGTTCAGCAATTTAAAAAAACTTATCAAATTACTTTTGCCTGAACCATTTGAACCTATTAAAATATTTATAGCCCCAAATTCAAATTCTTTTGTATCCCTATACGATTTGAAATTTTTCAGTTTAATAGAATGTATGCTCATTTTATTATTTTATATTTTCTTTATAGTCGTCCTATTGTTTTTACAATATAATATTTAGCATCCTCAATAATTGTCCAAAATTACAAATGTTTTTTTATAAGGGACTCAGAACCTCATTTTCCATAATCAAACATCATAAATTCCGATTTATGGAATCCTGTTTCATGTTGTCCCTTAGCTACAAATCAATATTAATCAAAAAAAACCGTAAAGTTATGGAAACAAAAAAAGCAAATCATGCAAACCTCGAAAAAAAGCGGACAATATTTCTGCAAGTGGGTTTTATTATTTCCCTTACCCTTGTGTTAATGGCATTTGAATGGACTGTTGAAAAGAGTGCGGCAAAAGTTTTTGATGGTCTTGCCCAGGTTGAAATGGAGGAGGATATGGTAAATACTTTTCAGAAAGAACCGGAAAAAATCGAAAAGCCAAAGCCAAAATTAAAAGTAACCGACATAATTAATATTATCGTTGATTCGGATGAACCTGACGATGTATTGGATTTTTCATCCGAAACCGATCAAAACGAATGGGTAGATACAAACTTCGAACTTGATGATGAAACTGGTGAGGACTTGAAATTGTTTATTATTGTTGAAGATATGCCAATTTTCAGGCCTGATATCAATAATACAATTATGGAGGGAAATGCCGACTTACACCGCTTTGTTTTAAGGAAAGCTGTTTATCCCGAGCTGGCCCGTGAACAAGGAATATTTGGTAAAGTTTGGGTGAAATTTATTGTCGACAAAAAAGGAAAGGTTACTGAGGTAGCTATTGAACGGGGCATCGATCCATTATTAGACAACGAAGCACTACGGGTAGTTCGCGAATTGCCGGACTTTAGCCCTGGCAGGCAACTCGGCAAAGCAGTAAAAGTGCTTTTCAGGGTGCCAATTAATTTCAGGTTAGGATAGTATTAAAATAAATTTCAAAGATGAATATCGGGAAATTTTGTATGAATATGGGATTGAATTTGATGAACGATATGTGTTTGATTACACAGGGTTGCACTTGCCTACGGCAAGATTCACCCTGTGCTATTACATATCGCCCTTTCAGGGCTTAAAGGGCCCATCGCCTCAGGCGAGGCAGGTGAAAGCCCGCAATGTAAAAGCACAGGGTGGAACGCAGTGTAACCCTGTGTTATTACAATAACACAAATAAAGGGCTGAAAGCCCGGTATGTAAAAGCACAGGGTGCAGCGCAGCGAAACCCTGTGTTAAATGAAGCAATGATAATCAAAGGGCTGAAAGCCCGGTATGTAAAAGCACAGGGTGGAACGCAGTGAAACCCTGTGAAAAATACAACAAAACGAAAATAAATGGCACAAAGATAGGCGTGACATGTGAAAGCCCGGCACATTCCAAGAGCCACTCACGGCGTGTCTCAAAGACACACCGTGAGTTTAATAAATATTTCGGAGCTTCGCCCCTTTTTCGGATAATACCGTCGGTGTTGCTCGAAG
>JAYENH010000049.1:0-5889 GCA_034721995.1 Bacteroidota bacterium | reverse complement strand
ATAAAAATTAAAATTAAGGTTAAAGTTTTGGTCCAAACTAAAGGGTTGGGCAGAGGTTATTAAAACCGAAGCCGTGAAGGCAATTATTATGAATATTAATTTCATGTCTACATTTTTGTAAAGTTATAAAAATTGCATGGAGGATGCGATTTCAGTATCCTCCATGCGATAGTTTCTACTATTTTTGAATTATCAATTTACCAACATCAAGTTTGTTGTCGCCAGACACTAATTCATATAAATATGTACCGTTAATAATTTCTCTTGTGTCCCATAACCATTGGCCCCGCTTTGCATTAATGGTATGTTCCTGAATAACTGAACCATTTAAATCGATTAACCTCAGGTAGGCTTCGTTTTCGAGCAAGGGCAGCTCCCACTCAAAACTGGCATGGTTGCCGGCCGGGTTGGGTTTTACCGTCAGTGTGTTGTAAGCCTGGTTCAACACATCCTGCATATTGTGTTTGCCTACATAGGTCGTTTTAGGCTGCCCGGTTGTGTCAGTGGTTATCGGGCAATCGACGCACAGGTCGTAGGCGTAGCACAATATGTTATGTGCTTTTGCAGCAGCCCAGCCGGTTTCTTCAGCTATTATCTCCATTTCGGCAATCTTAATGCTATCGAGGTCGAAGATAGTAAGGTTGCTGTCGTTTAAATTACTTAGAAAATCGCAGAGGGATAAGAAGTTGTCGTTCTCGTCGGTTTTTCTATCGTCGAGGTCGAAATCGAGAGGGATGGAAGTAATAATGCTTCGTGCAGTTGTGAAATCATCTTCTTCGATGTACGAATCGGCCACAAGGTAACGGTCGCTAAGGTTGTCGCGCTGGTTGTGGTAATATCGAATGGAATCGACAAATCTTTCGTCCTGTGTTTTTTCGTTGAACAATAGTGCTGATAAATTAAAATCGCGTTTCCATCCGGCCTGTGCCAAACCATTTTCGATTACCGTACGGGTTGTTTCATTATCCCAACTGTCGCGTATCATCTCAATCATATAATTTGGCAAAGTGTTGGGGATGTCCTCGGAAAGTATTCGCAGGAACTCTTCGTTCTGGGTGGCATCGGGGTTGGCCATACATATTTCGAACAACATTGCATCGGGCAATACTCCACTTTCGGCTGCTTCTAACAATGCCTCCTGAGATACAAAGGGAGAGATTTCCATTAGCTCGTTTCGTAAGTCCCATGCCTCTTGTGGCCAGGTTTCCTGTATCTCCTGTAAAAGCAAAGGTGTGTTCCCTCCATCAATTTCCTGGAGATAGGCATTTTGATAGTGTCGGCGTGGCTCGAAGCCACACCGACACTTTGGGATGCCAATTAATGCCAATTCGTTTTTCATGGCTTTATCTTATTATCACAAACTTTTTTACCCAAACCTCTTCTTTGCCTGTAGCCCGTAGCAAATAATTGCCGGGTGGCAGGGTCGATACATCGAGGGTGGCGCTTTT
The DNA here is from genome assembly GCA_034721995.1 of Bacteroidota bacterium. GTDB lineage: Bacteria > Bacteroidota > Bacteroidia > Bacteroidales > M50B96 > JAIOYV01. Next base: position 4,441 of record JAYENH010000049.1, on the reverse strand, counting down.
GGCGTTTATTTCTTCTTTACGCACCAACACCCCCGATAAATTATAGATTTCGATGTCCTTTAGAAGAATACCTTTGTTTACTGTTAGCAAACCCTTCGACGGATTTGGATATAGCTCCTTGCAATTTTGAAATGAATTTTCTGAAATGCCGAGAATTTCAAAATTAAAAGTATCAATATCGCAGTCGTACAGTGTATCTAAGTTCGGGTATATTGGACCCTCTATAAGAAAGTTTGTATGAACTATTAATTGGTAAGTAGAAATCACCAATGAATCAATAAAAAAAGTATCAATGCTTTCACAACCGGCCATTACCCATGGACCAGCAACGTTATAATAAAACTGAACGGTTACCTGATTTTGGGATACATCAATACTATATAAATCAATATTAGGACATGTATTTTCATAACCAAATGGGAACCCTGCACTTTGTATGATCCTGATTTTGTTGTCAATCACATCAAGAATCTGCTCGCTGTAACCCAAACCGCAGTTCTGTGCGTGTATAGCTGAAACATTAAAAAGCATCATGACCAGAAATAATAAAATTTTCATCTTTATTTAATTTTATAGTTAATAATAATCAGAGGGGTAAACCCCTCTGATTATTAATTTTTGTTATTGAATTGCCAATGCTTTTGCATAAACAATTTGGCCATCACAAACTAATGCAACAGTATATATACCAGGTTGATAATTAGCAACACTAATAATAGTTTGAGTTTGTGTACAATCAATTATATAATTATTGACCGATCCAAAAACATTGGCTCCAATTAATATCAGATATGCCGATGCGGCACCTTCAGCATCATAAGTCACAGTAACGTTACTGCTTGTTGGATTAGGGCTTAAACTGTTAATTTTGTACCGGTTAACATTCACTTCTACTTCGTCATAATCTTTAAAGCCATCTGTATCTGCAATTACTTCCAATTTGTATTTGATTGTAATGTCAGGAGAGACAGTCAAATCCTGGCCTGTATATATTAAGTTGCCGGAGGGGTTGTACCAATTATACTCGGCTGCTTCTGCTATTTGTGTTGCGCTAATAGTTACTGAATCACCAATGTCAATTTCTTTGTCACCCCCGGCATCGGCATCAAATGGATCTCTTTCATATTTTGTAACCTTGAAATGCACACCACCTGTCCAATGTTCACCCAATACAGGATGCGGAACACTATGTTTTTGAACAACATGATATTCAAATTCATTTTTATCGGTCAGTTCATCAGTTAAAAAACTGAAACCTACATAAATAGGAATCCTGGTGTTTGCGGTGAAATTCAGTTCGTTAAAACTTACTTCATCTTCAAGTATAATGATTATACTATCATCCCGAACAATAATGTCTTCTCTGTTGCCAAATTGAGGCTGAAAAATATTCCATCCTGTACTATCAAATTTAATGCTTAATTCTGCTTCTTCTGTGATTGGATTGCCTTGGATACTGTCCGGGACCTTAAAGATGATATCATAAGTGTCAGCTATACCATTTGGATTTCCCACATACATATATGAACCATGAGGGTAACGAATACCCCCAATAATTACTGGTTCGATCCCTGGATATATATTTGTTATTTTACAATTCCTTAATGATACATTGTTGTTTTGATAAACATCCTGACTAAAGTCGTTTGGATAAACTGTAATCGGGTCAGCTGGTACATTTTCAATTCTGGCCAACAGGCAGCTCGACCAATTGTTGAAGATATAAGGATCAACTATGTTCCAGGTGAATTCAATTATGGTACTTTCGCCAGGTTGCAGTATATCAATAGTTTGAGTTGATATTTTATTTCCAATTGACGGATCAGTACCATCCCAGTTTACCGGCCAGGACGAAGCACTTGCCGCTTTAGTCCAATATAAACTTATTTCTTCACTACCTGCCGAAGGCACACAACTTTTATTCCCGATCCGTACATAAACATATACGGGAGAGCTACTTGAATATTCAGGGCTTTGGTGTATATAATTAGTAAAACCATCATTTTGATTTCTTACCCAAACATCAGGGCTATTATCAAAATACCATCCAAATGGGTATCCAGCATTATATCCCAAATCATCGTATGTGTCGCGCATGTATAGGTCGAGAGTGGGGGAATAAAAACTTTGGGCAGCTAAAACAGCCTTATGGGCATTAAGCCTTCCGTATCCAAATAGTTGGGAGTGTCCCGGATTATTAAAATTCCAATTGTATAAACCGAACGGTCCAATTTTATCAGCAGTTTTCTGCAAAAGATCTTTAATTTGGTATGGACTTAAACACTCATTAACCGAAAGCATTAGTGCTGCTGCGGCGGCTACCTGGGGTGCAGCAGCCGATGTGCCGCTAAAACGACCCGTATAAGATAGATGATCAAAACCTGTAGAAGGAAGTATTTCTCCAAGAGGAGGTAAATTCGTGCTAGTACTTTTCCATGGATTATAGCCATATTGCCCAGGAATATCTATCGTCCATACATCTGGTGCTTCTCCTGTTATTTGCCAATTGTATGCTTTATTTGAAGGGGCAACAATTTCCATCTCAGCCTCTGTATCTATAGGACTATAATTGGCTATCCAATCATTTCGGTCAGATGCACCAACGGTAATTAAATTTTCAATATTAGCGCATCCGGGAAATATAACATATCCACTATTGCCATTATATAAATCTGCCTGATTTCCTGCAGTAAAAACCACTACTGAACCTCCGTTAATGGCATATTCAATTGCTGCAACTACAACTGGCTTAAAATTAGGATCTGAAGACAATGGCCAACCATAACTATTGGATATAACATTTGCTCCATTAATAAATGCAAATTCTAGTGCATCAGCATAAACATGAACAGGATAAATGCCATCATTAAGAGGAATTCTTATTGGCATAATTTTGCATAGTGGAGCAATACCGGTAATCCCAATGTGGTTATTCTGAGTTGCCCCAATTATCCCTGCACATGCATTACCATGATTATTAGGATATGCCATTGAGATAACAGGGGAAGGGTCATTGGGGTTTGTACCATCAAACTGGGCAGCAAAATTACTCCCGGGTAACCTGACTTGTCTTGAATTTGGTAGGTCGGGATGGTCGGAAGTAACACCTTGATCTATAACTGCTATAATAATATTACCATTACCTTTTGTTATATCCCAAGCTTCGGGGGCATCAATATCAGCATCTATTGTTCCTGAGTGTCCGTCATTTATGATTTGACCGGTATTGTGCAGATAATATTGCTTTCCAAAGTATTCGTCATTAGGTGGTATAAATGTTGGTTTTACATGAGCAAAAAAATCGGGGTGGCAAAACTCTACTAATCCACTTTCATAAATTGCCTTTGATGACTGCAGAGCATCATTGCACAAATACATCTCGTACACAGAGGTTGTTTTAACATGCTGCAAGTTGGATGTACTTATCAAGTTAGTTCTATCAGGGGTGCTGGCACTGGCAGTGAATTTCAATACAATGCTCCTGGTAACATACAACTCTGCTCCCTCGTTTGTAATGTATGCAGGTGTTATATGATAACTTGAAGAATACATACTCATGTTATTTGTATCAAGCGCAACATAAACTTTATCATTTATTCTTGTGCCAGGTAGCGGAATCCCACCTGATATTATTCCATTTTGCACTCCGGAACTAAATCCACTCGGAAATTCAACTACATATTTTCCACCAATTTCAGTTAAAAGAACTTTCTCGTTTTCAAATGTGTAGTAAAATTCGCTTTGCGCTGTTAAACAGTTTGAGGATACAAACAAGAAAAATACTAATGAAATAAATCTGTAAGTTCCTTGTACGTTTTTTCTAAGACAATTTCTCATAATTTTCGTATATTTACGAATTAATACCGGGCCGGGGCGGGCAGTTGAAATTGCATGTCAACGCTTATCAGGTCTGCCTGCTCCTGGCCGTTTTACTTCTATTAAATTATACTGTTATGTATTTGCTTTTCAGGAACAAATCAAGAAGTATTTTTTTCGATTCCTGTTTCGATTTTTTTAAGAGGGCCCCGAAATACATAAATTACCGAAGTATAAATTGTTAATGGATATAAGCTCTCATTCAACTTCCATGTTTCCATAATCACCTCCTTTTTTAAAAAAAACTAATTACCCGTGGGCAGTTAGAAACAAGCTTAACATATTTTGCAAATGTAATTTGCCTTTTGAGTGGAAATTTTGTGGGATGCTTACTGTTTTTCGGCAACCGAAAAAAATATTTCTACTCGTAGCCGCAACAAAACAATTTGTCTGCTGCATTACTTTCGCCCACCACAACTTTATGCGTAGGTAGGATAAAATATGTTTTTCCCGGTTTTTTAGGTTACCGGGTGGTTGTTTCCAACCGCCCCCAGATATTTATTTTCCAAATATACAAATTAAAACATTGTAAAAAACAATAATAATAAGCAAATTTTTATCATGG
>JAYENH010000048.1:0-5900 GCA_034721995.1 Bacteroidota bacterium | reverse complement strand
GGAAGATGGAAGACAGAAGCCCGAATCTGGACAAGCCAGAAAAGAATACTGATGACACATATTTTACTAATTATCACAGGTATGAATATTTTTTTACTACGCAAAAAGGAATTGCCAACTGGAGACTGAGGACTGTCCACAGTCGACTGTGAACTATGGATTATATTTCGATGCTATAAATATTTCCTGATAATCACCATTTTGCATTAATTCATCCAGCTTTTCATCAGAATTATGCTTTAAATAATTTCTTACTATTTGCCAACCAATCCAGTTTCCTACCCTGGCTGGCGAGTTCTTAAATCCCGATGTAAAAGGCCCGTCATTTGTAAAACGTTTAATATCTTTAAATTTCGATGAATAAAGAAATTTGTGCTCAATCAAATAAGCATACATCTCTTTCTCATTGTTGATGCAATATTTCAAATCATTATATGAAAACCTAATTATTGCGCTGTCGTGCTTTTCTGGCAGCATAGCTTTCAGAAAATGTAATTGGCGGCCAAAATAAATCATAGTATTCAACACATTGTCGATCGAGTCATTATAAGGAAATTCCATTGTGGCCCAGGCTCGCATACAATCTATTGCAATATTTTCTTTTATTAATTTCTTTCGGGCAAAATTTGGAAACTGGAGTTGATAGTAAAATTTACTCTTATCGCCTAAATATTTGTCTAAGCCAATGCCCAACAAGTTTTCGTCGGTTACAACCGATTGGTTAAACCCCCCGATATAAGTATATACTTCAGGAATTTTCTTTTCAGGAAAATAATATAAATAATGTTTAAATGCACTTGTCAATTCTTCTTTCAGATACTGAGACGTTCCAAACACATTTTGACTTTCGCTATACGACTCAAGGATTACCGGATCATTAATAAATTCTAACAAACGATCGGCAAACAACCTGTCGTTTGTACCGCCAATATTTAATATCCGATAAGTGTACAAATCCCAAAAAGGATCATATTTCGTACTCAGGCGATGAATTTCTTCCCACACATTAGTTGTGTCGATGTTAAATAAATCATTATCAATACGATTGATCTCAATATCCAAATTAATGTCTGATGTATCAATTCTCAGTTCATTGTTTTGACAAGCAAAAAATGGCAGTAGAAAAATTAAAAAAGCAGGTAAAATTGGTTTTCTCATTGCAAAGAATTTTTTGATTCAAATTAAAAGAAATATTTTTGTCGTTTATTAGTTTTACACAAAACCCCAAATTTATGAAAAAGAGCATAACATTGTCCATACTGTTGATATTTTGTCTATCAGCCTGGTCGCAGGACACAGAAAAGAGAATTAGGATAGGACTTGAACTTACACCATCGCTCTCGTGGTTTAAGCCTGATTATAAAAACGTTGAAAACGATGCAATAAAACTCAGCAACCGAATTGGAGTAAACCTTGATTATAACTTTGTTCATAACTATTTTGTAAGTACAGGTGTTTTCCTGAATTGGCAGAAGGGAAGATTAAAATATTCCGAAGCAAATATCCCATTTAGCATTGATGGTGACATTTTATATTTTAATGCAGCAGCCGATTCCGGCAAAACCGTAGCTATTGATTATGCGATGAAGTATATCGAAATTCCTATCAGCTTAAAACTTAAAACCAACGAAATTGGCTACATGACCTATTTTGCCAAATTTGGATTGAACACTGCTTTTAATATTTCGGCTTTTGGCAATGCCAACCAGTTAGCTGTTGAAGAAGCTGATTTTAGCAAAGAGGTAAATTTTATTAATGTCGGCTATCATATAGGAGGAGGTGTTGAATACTCTCTCTCATCAGATTTTATATTTACCGGTGGGCTAACTTTCCAGCAGGGTTTTATTGATGTTACAACAAACACCGATGGCCGCACAAAAGACAAAACCATTATGAATAATGTAAGGTTGAACCTGGGGGTGTTCTTTTAATTGGAGATTCGTTAAATGGTTGATTTGTTGATTGTCGGAACGAAGTGGCTACTCCGAAAAATTGAAAACTATTAAATTCAAAATCAGTAACAATTATTTCCAATTTATTACAAAATCGGTAATTATTATGCCCGATTTAGTATTTCTTCTGTAACTTTGCTTACTGATTATTGTAAGTTTTTTAAATATGGAATTACAGGAAAAACTAAAAGACAAAAGAACTACTTTGAGCTAAACAATCTCTTCACAAACAAAAAGCTGCAAACATTATGTCCATAATGTTTCAGGATAAATTCAATACGTCTGATTTAATTTTATTAATGATTTCTGAAAGATACTGCTTTTTGATACGGCCATACCTACTCATAATGGTGCTGTCAGGAGCGATAGAAAGCAAATGACACCGGACTTGGCCTTTTTTTCTTGGTTTTTTTGTAAGCATAAAATCTTCAAGATGATAAGAATAGTTGTCGTTTGTTTTAGTTGTAGTAAGCATTGCTACTATAAAACTATCTTCATATTCATTAATTGCATTGTTTGAAATAACAACACATGGATGAGGTTCAAACCTTTTGCCTGGTAAATAAAAATTAATTTCTACAATATCACCCTGATTTGCTTTCATAATTAAAACATCTTTTCTATTTCTTCCTCAAAAAACTTTTCTAAAGTAACACCACTTGTAAGAAAAGCCAGTTCGGCCAGTTTATCATCTTCCTTTATAGAATTGTTTTTGACCTTAGCACCGGATGTATTATTTTCAGGGGTTTCGATGTCTGTTTTCAGGTTCATGCGCCTTGCTAATTCGTTAAGGAAATAAAGGTCGTCGGTTTTGTTACTATATATGTGTATTGCTCCCATAATTTTTTTTTTGCAAAGGTAAAAAAAGTTATTCGCTTTGTTACAAAACGGCTTTTTTAAAAATGCAGAAACAAGGTATGCAATATCTTCAGAAACCCCTCACTTAATTTCAGAATATCATTGTTGACGGAATTTATAAAAGTAGCAAGTTCTGATTCTATAGCTATCAGTACAGGGTTACGCTGCGCTGCATCCTGAGCTATTACATGTCGGGCTTTCAGCCCTTGATTCCCAGCTCCCGGAAGCGTCTGCCCGCGTGTTGCCATAGTTTTAGCGCAGGCACAAGCTTTGGCGCAGGAGGTTTTTTTCAATCTCTTTTCCGCCTTCGATCTGAAATTTCCAACTACCTTTGTGCAAAATACTAAAAGCACTAAAGGATGAAAATTGCTTTGGCACAACTAAATTACCATATTGCCAATTTCGAGGCAAACACTAATAAGATTATTGCAAATATCGAAAAGGCAAAAACTGCCGGGGCCGATTTGGTGGTTTTTTCAGAACTGAGCATCTGTGGATACCCGCCCCAGGATTTGTTGGAACAGGAAGATTTTATTTCAGAAACGGAAAAATACATTAAAATAATTGCCGGGGCCTGCACCGGGATCGCCGCCATTATTGGTGCACCGGTAATCAATAAAAGCAGGCAGGGCAAAAAACTTTACAATGCCGCAGTTTTTATCAATGATGGAAAAAAACATATCCAGCGCAAAACCCACCTGCCAACCTACGATGTGTTCGACGAATACCGCTATTTCGAGCACAACACCGAATTTAATATTTTTGAATTCAAGGGAAATAAAATCGCCATTACCATTTGTGAAGATTTGTGGGACAAGCAGCCGCTCGGAAATTCCTTTGCAAAAGATAAGCTTTACACTGTTTCGCCAATGGAGGCATACAGCAAGCAAAACCCCGATTTTATAATCAATATTGCAGCATCGCCATTTTCTTACAATCAGGACAGCAACCGCAGAAATATCTTAGTCGATAATGCAAAGGATTATTCAATCCCGATTATCTATGTTAACCAGGTTGGGGCACAAACCGAACTTGTTTTCGATGGTGGCTCGATGGTGCTCGACAGGCAGGGAAAAGTCGTGAAAAGCCTGAAATTTTTCGAAGAAGACTTTCAGATTATTGATGTTGATAAAATTGATAAACTGCCTGAAATTGGGCAGCCGGCTTATGAACGTATTGCCAGAATAAACGATGCGCTTGTGCTTGGGCTGAGGGATTATTTCGCAAAGATGAATTTTAAAACTGCTACTCTCGGATTATCCGGCGGTATCGACTCGGCGGTTACACTGGCAATTGCAGCAGAAGCACTGGGGACCGAAAACCTGCATGTGCTGTTGCTGCCATCGAAATATTCATCCGATCATTCTATTAACGATGCTGTTGATTTGGCCAAAAACCTTGGCGTTAAATACGAAATCATCAATATCGAAAAAATCGTTTCTGCTTTTGACAATAGTTTGTCCACACTTTTTAAAGGTCTTGCCCCTGGCATTGCCGAAGAAAATATACAGGCTCGCGCACGTGGTGTAATATTAATGGCCTTATCGAACAAGTTTGGCAATATTTTGCTGAACACATCAAATAAAAGCGAAGCCGCCGTAGGCTACAGCACTTTGTATGGCGACATGAACGGCGGATTATCCGTTCTCGGCGATGTGTACAAAACCGATGTATTTAAGCTGGCCCGATACATAAACCGAAATCAGGAAATAATACCTGAAAATACCATAACAAAACCTCCATCAGCCGAATTACGTCCCGACCAAAAAGACAGCGATTCGTTGCCCGATTACGATACCTTAGATACTATTTTGTTCAATTATATAGAATTAAAAAAATCGGCTATCGAAATTGCATCTTTGGGTTTTGAGATGGAACTCGTTAATAAAACTATTTCTATGGTTAACCGAAACGAATACAAACGTTTCCAATCGCCTCCCATCCTGCGGATTTCCTCCAAAGCATTTGGTTTTGGCCGAAGGATGCCGTTGGTGGCAAAATATTGATTTTTGGGTTAAGGGTTTTGTATGGTACGTAATTTTGAAATTTATCGGTATTTATAGTACATTTGCAAACGCAGGCCTCTAAACATTTATACTTTAATCTCATTAATTCTTAAACTTGCTTAATTTGCCGGATACAAAATTAATACGAAAAAGAAAATGTTTTATCAAATTGAATCAGGTAATTTATAATCAAGTTAATCATAATCAGATCAATCATAAAAATTATAAATAATCAAGGTTTACAAATGAAGCATACTATAACATTACTTATCTTTCTTTTGCTGCAAACCTTTGTTTTAGGACAGGGTTTTAATGGAATCCTGATAAACAAAGCAGATGGCACAACAATGCCTTTTGCAGTTATCAAACTAAAAGAAACCGGTAAGTATAAAATGACAAACAAAAAAGGCGAATTTCGTTTTAATATCCCCCCTGATATAACCCTGATCCACTTGCAGGTTTTATTTGTAGGCTGCCATACCACTATTCAATATAAACTTACAAAGCACAAAACAAACATGGTGTATGCCGATTGTAAGCCTACGGGTATCGACGAAATTGTGGTCGAAGGTTTTGCGGCAAAAGATATTGTAAAGAAGGCTGTGGCTGCAATCCCGTTAAATTATTTCAATTCCAGCTATGCCTCGAACTCGTTTCACCGGCAGTATGTAAAGATAAACGGCACTATCAAAAACCTTATCGAAGTGCAAGCTGTGGTTATGTTTAATATTTCGACCAAAAAAAATGAGATAAAATCAAATGAATCAATAGCTATTGAGCAAATAAGACGAAGCAAATATTATCATGCTGAAAATCTTATCAATGATGACTTTAACTACATTATGTACCAGAATCCTGTTTATCACTTAAAAAGAAGTTCGATAAATCCGAGGGCCCTTGATTATTATACATTTAAGTTCGACACAACGGCTTCGCATGATACCTATATAATTGAATACACGTGCAGTAAGTTTACCAGCGAGAGCCATAGCGTTGGAAATTATTTAACTGCCGACATCCAGGACGAGGGTTGGGAATCAGGGAAATTCACTATTGATGCACATTCGTATGCTTTTATTAAAAT
>JAYENH010000047.1:0-5908 GCA_034721995.1 Bacteroidota bacterium | reverse complement strand
TATATGATGAAGCCCTTAGGATTTCGACACAACAAGCTGATACTTTATTGCGAACAGAAAGTATGATTGGCCTGGGAAAAAGTCAGCGACTGTTAAATAATCAGGAATTGAGTTTAGAATCTTTTCGTCAAGCATTAGACGAGGCCTCGCAACTTGGCAGTTTAAAAAATGTATGCGCATCCTTACATAATATTGGTATTAACTATCTGGAAAAAAACGAATTTGATATCAGTCTCGATTATCTAATTCAGGCATTGGATATTGCAAACTCGAACAACATAATAAAAGAGCAGGTAAATATTTATTTGTCGCTTGGCATGTTATACGTAAAGAAGAATAATTTTGAAAAAGCTCTGTCAGAAATTAATAAATCCTTTGACCTCAGCCGACAAGCCAATTTCGAGGCAGGTGTTTGCAATGCCTTAATCGGGTTTGGCAAATTATATATAAAGAAAGGCGATTTGCCAAAAGCAATTGAGAATTTACAAATATCAGCATCATTGTCTAATAAATTGCAAGACTGGCCTAAATCTTTAAAAAGTAACGAGCTTTTATCAAGTATTTTCTCCAAACTAAAGCAGTACGATAAAAGTCTTGCAAGGCTTAATTTATGTGTATTGTTGAAGGATTCGATTTTTGAACAAAATAAGGCTAATAGTTTGGCCGATATGCACATATTGTTTCAGCTATCGGAAAAACAGGATGAGATTGAATTAAAGAAACATGAAATAACATTCTATCTCCGCGAAAAGCAGTTGGGGCAAATCAGAACAGGTGGGTTGTGGGTGCTTGTTACGCTTACCTTAATTTTGGGTATTCTCCTTTTATTCTGGCAGCGAGATAATATCCAAAAGAATAAGGCATTGTTCCATAAACAACAGGAAGTACATTCGGCGCGTCAGGCAATGATGGAGGCAGAGTTTAAAACTAATAAAATTGAAAAACAGAAACTGCAAAACGAATTTGATTTTAAACACAGAGAGATTACAAACTTTGCACTTTTTGTGATTCAGAAAAACGAATATCTGAAAGAATTAAGCAATCGCTTTTCAGAATTATTGAAAATAGATGGCGATAAAAGGAAAAATGAAATTAAGAGTATTATTCGACGTTTGAAACAAAGTTTTATGGCAAGCAATGAGTTAGAGAATGTAAGTGATGATATAGAGCAGATTAACCATCAATTTCTTTATAATTTGAATGAATTGTTTCCTGATTTATCAGAAAATGAAAAACGATTATGTGGTTTTTTTCGTTTAGGATTGTCGAATAAGGAGATTTCCACGCTCAACAATATTTCGCATAAAGCAGTTGAGATGGCAAGGTACAGGATGAGGAAAAAAATGAGAATTGAGAGTAATGTCGATCTTGTTGGATACTTAAAGTCAATGTAATAGGATTTGACTAATGTTAATTATTTTTGAAAACGTGAAATTTTGATTAAGTACTTGATATCCATACTGATTTTTATTTTTCTTTTAGGAGATGAAGCAGCCATGTCCCAAAGAAAAGAACTTGATTCTTTGTCGGGGCTTATTTTAAAATATCAGGATAATTCCGATTACTATTTTGAGTTTTGTGCAATATCGCAGGATATCGAAGAAATTGAAAAAACTGCTTTTCAGGGATTGATAATTTCCCAAAACATCAATAACCAACTTGCCGAATATCGTTTTTTTTTATTGATTGCCAATCAGTATAACGCACGAAATATGCACGGTAAAGCATTGGTCTTTTATCAGAAAGCATTATCGTTAAACAACAAATTAGGAAATTCTCAGAACAATGCAGCTTTGATATTTATGCAGATGGGAAGTATTTATTTAACCTGGAAGGATTTATTAATTGCCAAAGAATATTTTCAGAATGCATGCACAGTTTATGAAAGTTTAAATGATAGTAGCCAATCTGCTACTTGTTACAATTTGCTTGGAAAAATATATTTCGACCTTCAAAAATTAAATAGGAGCGAACAATACTTTCAGAAGTCGCTCGATATGAGTGAAGATTCCAAAGAGATTGAATTGACTATAAAGAATCTAACCGGCCTGGGCGAAACTGAATTTGCAAATGCTCGTTTTGAAAGTGCATTAGAATATTTTGAGGAAGCTTTGCATAAAGGACGAAAAATTGAGAATGATCGTATTACTGCTTCGATTAAAATAAATATGGCTGAGATTTACATTGTATGGGAAAATTTCGCAAAGGCAATAGTCTTGCTCAATGATGCGAATAAAACTGCCCTGTCAAAGAGCTTTCCTGAACTTGAAATGAAATGTTTTAAGCTTTTATCAGAAGTAAACACAGAGCTTGGAAATGATTATCAGGCATTGGAGCAATATTCAGGTTTTATCGAATTGCGCGATTCTTTTTATAATTCAGGACAGCACGATAAATTGGCAGAACTAAGGGCTAAATATGAGTTTCTACAAAAAGAAAAAAAACTTAAAAAGCATAATAAAGAAATTGAGATTTTACAACAACAGGAGAAAATCACAAAAACTAAAGTTTACTTTTTAACGGGCAGTTTATTATTGTTAATTGCTATTGGTGTGCTGATTACAAAAAAACTTCGCTCACGTTATAAAAGTGGTAAGGAAATGATTGAAAAAAGTGAGTTTGTACACAATAGCCAAAAATCGTTGATGCGTGCCAGTATGATGAATACCAGGCTCGAAAAACAACATTTAAGCGATGAGATTGATAATAAAAATAGCGAGCTTTCGCGTTTTATGTTGAATAAAGTACGACATATTGATTTTATTAAAGATTTGATTTCAGCAGCAAAAAATATAATTCAATTGCCGGAAAAGCAACAACTTAATGAGATTTATAAATTGATTAAAACTATCGACAATAATCTTAAACAGGATAAGGATGTTGCTGAATTTTATAAATATGTAGAACATGTAAATAAGGAATTTGTGTCGAAGCTCGAGCTTAAATTTCCATCTCTTTCGAGTAATGAGAAGAAGCTTTCGGTTTTTTTGCGCCTTGGCTTATCGACCAAAGAAATGGTATATCTTACAAATTCATCGGTTAAAGCCGTTGAAATGGCAAGATATCGTTTAAGGAAAAAACTCGAATTGCAAAACAGCGAGAAATTGTACGAGTTTTTCCAGAAGATTTAGTGGTTATAAGAAATTTTAATCAATTAAAATCAGGATTAGCCAAAATTTCAATAAAAGCTTTTATGTTAACATGCATATAAACTGATTGTTATAAAGTATGTTTCAATAATATAAAAAAAACCTAAAATAATGAAACCTTTTTTCATTTTCGCCGTACACGTTGTTAGTGTTTCAAATAAAAAATAATCTTCATAGTAATAGATTTTTAGTTTAGTAGTAAGTAGTGCGAATTTGTTGGTAATAAAAGAATGTCTGTAGAATTTATTTTACAGGCATTTTTTATTCAAGAGTTCAGAGTTCCCATTACTTTTTGTCTTCGTCGAAAAACTCCTATCTTTATACGCATAATGTAATACCGGAAAGGGATTATTTGAAATTAATTGAATTACGGCGAAGTGTCAGAAAAAATAACATCAAAATTAATTGCTATGCCTGGCCGCTTTTTAATATGGCGGGTAAAGCATATTAGTACAAAAAGTTTTGTTTTAATTTTGAGTGTGATTGTTGGCGTTGCTTCCGGGCTTACTGCATTATTTCTAAAAACAGCCGTTTTTAAATTTCGCGATTATTTAATACATGGAATCGAGCATGAACACAAGCATCTTTATTTGTTGGTTTATCCCAGCATCGGAATAATAATTACCCTGATATTACGCAAATATATTATTCGCGATTTCATTAAACACAATATCTCCTCAATCCTTCATGCTATATCGAAACGGAATAGCATTATGAGGGTGCATAAAGTTTTTTCGTCGATGTTGGGTGGGGTTTTTACTGCCGGTTTTGGTGGTTCAATTGGTCTTGAATCTCCCATAATATCGTCAGGTGCGGCCATTGGTTCAAACTTGGGCAGGGTACTTCAATTAAATTATAAGCAAATAACTTTATTACTTGCATGTGGTTCGGCAGGGGCTATTGCCGCAATTTTTAACACACCCATTGCGGGGATTGTTTTTGCCCTCGAAGTTTTAATGATCGACCTTACCCGTTTTTCGCTTATCCCATTGCTGATGTCGTCGGTTAGTGGAGCTATTACAACAAAGCTTTTTTACGAGGAAGAGATTTTGTTTGAGTTTACAATTCGTGAGGCTTTTGTTTCAAACGATATTCCGTTTTTTATTGTGCTTGGAATTTTGTCAGGTTTCGTTTCGGTATACTTCACAAAAGTCTTTTTATTTATTGAGGAAAGATTCGAGAGGTTTCGCAATTTTCGCTACCGCGTGCTAATTGGAGGATCAATAATGGGATTGCTTATTTATATTTTTCCTCCGTTGTTTGGCGAAGGCTTCGAAAGTATAAAGGTTGTTTTTGCCGGCAACTATAGCCAGTTGATGGAAGGTACTTTTTTCGAATCTTTCAGGTTTTCAGCTCCGGTGTTAATTGGCTTTTTTGTTTGCCTTATTTTGCTGAAGGTGGTGGCAACAGCTACAACAATTGGAGCAGGAGGGGTAGGGGGTATTTTTGCTCCTGCGCTATTTACAGGCTCAATCATGGGTTTTCTGTTTGCTTACTCGCTAAATTTAGGAGGAATGCATTTGTCAGAAATGAATTATGCACTTGTTGGTATGGGCAGTGTTCTTGGGGGCGTGCTTCTTGCCCCACTCACGGGGATTTTCCTTATAGCCGAAATCACAACCGGTTACGAACTTATTGTACCTCTTATGCTTTCAACAACAATTTCGTTTGTTACCGTTAAATTTATCGAGCCTAATTCTATTATTACTATGCAATTGGCACGTAAGGGAGAGCTAATTACACACAATAAGGATAAGGCTGTGCTGAGCTTTATGAACCTGACAGAAGTAATCGAGACAGATATTAAAACTATTTCAGTTGAAGCCAATCTTGGGAAATTGGTAAAACTGATTTCAAAATCGAACAGAAATATTTTTGCTGTTGTCGATAAGGAGGATATTTTTCTTGGAATAATCCTGGTCGATAATGTTCGCGAAATTATGTTTAACCAGGAATTATATGAAAACACTTATGTAAGTAATCTAATGGTTTCTGCTCCCACATACATCAGTTTTGATAACTCCATGGAAGAAGTAATTCGGAAATTCAACGACAGTAATGCCTGGAACCTCCCTGTTCTTGACAATGGAAAATATATTGGCATGGTGTCGAAATCGAAGCTGTTTTCAGCCTATCGAAAGCAGTTGTTAAATATTACCGAAGAATAACTTAGCTGCGACCCATTCAGTTGTCATTCTGTAGTTATTCAGTAGTTATTCTGTTGTCATTTGATTGTCGAAAACACATAACGGGAATCAAAGGCTGAAAGCCTGACATGTAAAAGCACAGGGTGTAATGAAATGAAATCCTGTGGAAAATGACATAATGAAAATCAAAGGGATGAAAGTCTGTAATGTCAGAACTCCTGATCCCAAAGTATATGAAATTGTTGCATAAACCGGATGTGTAGATTTCATATTATGATATTTCGGCATTTTTCATAAACCCCCAAAAGTAGTTGACACTTTTTTAATATTTTTAATATTGACTTTTTCAATACATTTTTTTTATTTGGAACTGCAATGGGAAATAGCATGAGATTTTTCCGTTCACCTTTTCGCTACGCTACAAGGCGAACTGTCGAAATGACAAGGCATTATGAGGGTGGGTTTGGGAGAGAGAAGGGATGCGCTCCGCGCATCCCTTCTCCCTCCCAAACCTCCGTGCGATTGTTATGCCTATTATGGGTGGATTATCAGATAAATATGGAAGAAAGATTTTTATCGCATCAGGGCTGCTGCTTCTTGCGGTAATTTCAC